>QMMV01000078.1 GCA_003647435.1 Deltaproteobacteria bacterium
GATCAATCCGGAAGACGCCAAAGAGAGAGGGATAGAAGACGGCGATATGGTTGTCATAAGGTCGCCCTGGGCGCATTATACTCTACCGGCCAGAGTTACCGAGGACATATTAAAGGGTGTAGTCGCCTCTGCCGGTGGTTACGGGCACAAACGGGGTTTGGAGGCAGATCCCAAGTATCCTCAATTTGGAGGTGTTAATACCGGTGGTAGCATGAGGCCTAACACCCCCGAGATGGAGGCGTGCACGCCAATACTGAAATACGTCAAGGTGCAGGTAGAAAAGGCTTGATGAGAACATAAGCGCAGTTGTTGTTTGATTCAAACATGGATGGGCACGGCCGCGAATGGCCGTGCCCATTTTTGTTCGTGTTTAAATTTCCGCGCAATTACAGTACCTTAGCATTGCAATGATAAGGAAAGGAAAAATTTTTCTTGACAAAGCGATTCAAAGCTTATATGCAGTCTCTCCAAGTTCATTTCTCGTGTTTAAACCATGCCGCGGCTGAGGCGGCGTAGAAACTGATTTCTTTTGAGCAGGAGTGCTATGAACGGAGATACCGCAACTTTTCCCATGGGCGGTGTTCACCCGCCTGAGTGCAAAGAGCTGACCAACAATCTTTCCATCGAAACCATGCCAACCCCGTCTGAGGTGCGCCTTGTTCTGAAGCAGCATGCCGGGGCACCCTGTGAACCTCTGGTTAAGAAAAAAGACAAGGTTGTGGAAGGTGATCTTGTCGGATCAGTCGAAAAGAAGTTGGGCGCCAACCTCCATGCAAGCATAAGCGGAACTGTAAAAGGGGTTGTGAACGCATTCCATCCGATCGTAGGCAAGGCGCCCGCAATTGCTATTTCTGCTGATCCTCAAGCAGAGGGAAAGTCATATCAGCCGGTAGACTGGCGGGCATTTTCCAAGGAAGAGCTTCTCGCAAAGATCAAGGATGCGGGAGTTGTTGGAATGGGGGGTGCCGGATTTCCTGCCGGTGTCAAGTTAACACTCCGGCCGGATGTCAAGGTTGATACCCTGGTGCTCAATGGGGCGGAGTGCGAGCCGTACCTCAATGCGGATAATCGCTGTATGATTGAATATTCACGTGATATTATTGAAGGAGCCAAGATAATTATGACGATCCTTGGCATCAACTATTGCGGGATCGGAGTTGAAGATAACAAGCCGGATGCTATCCAGGCTTTGAGAAAGGCGATAGAGGAAGACACGTCCAAGAATGGTTTTAAAATTGTGGTAAAACCGCTCAAGGTAAAATATCCCCAGGGTTCTGCCGACCAGATTATGCAAAGCGTTACCGGTCGTGTCAGGCCGTCAGGTGTGCGCTCGTCAGCAATAGGTATTATTGTCCATAATGTTGGTACAACGAAGGCAATTTACGATGCGGTAGTCCTTGGCAAACCATCCTATGAACGAGTGGTGACGGTTAGCGGCAAAGGGATCAAGCGGCCGGCAAACTTGATGGTCAAAGTGGGCACCAGTGTTGCGGAGATCGCAGACTACCTGGGAGGTACGACGCCGGACCTTGCCAAAGTGGTTATTGGCGGTCCCATGATGGGATTTGCAGTATCGACTCTTGATATCCCCGTTACGAAGACCACATCGGGCGTTCTCTTTCTGACGAAAGATGAGATTGATACTCAGCCTTACGGGCCGTGTATCCGGTGTGGTTTCTGCCTGGAAGCTTGTCCCATGGGGCTTGAACCGAACAACGTCAGCATTTATGTAGAAGCAGGGCGCGGGGCTGATACGGCGCAATTTGGGATTGACGATTGTTTTGAGTGCGGTTCCTGCGCCTTTGTGTGTCCCTCTAAGCGGCCTTTAGTTCAATTTATAAGGCTTGCGAAGATGAAGATCAAGGAATCAAAAGGGAAATAGGGTGAGGACTAAGATGCGTGAAACTCAAGGAACGGCGGCCGAAGCAACAATGAAACCCGGTTTGGCAAGCCTGTTTGTCTCTGTTTCGCCTCATGTAAAAAACACCGAAACAGTGGGCAAAATCATGTGGACTGTCGTAGCTTGCCTGATGCCGCCACTGATTTTGTCTGTGTTTATCTTTGGCTTCCAGACGCTGATTATTACCCTGTTCAGTGTAGGGAGTTGCGTTGCTACAGAGGCAATATCCGAAAAACTCCTCCACCGCCCCATCACAATCAAAGATGGTAGCGCCGTAATTACCGGCTTGCTCCTTGCGTACGTAATCCCGCCGGGCGTGCCTTACTGGATGCCTATCTTAGGAGGGGTGATGGCTATCTTTGTCACCAAGCAACTTATGGGAGGGTTAGGCTTTAATGTATTCAACCCGGCATTGATTGGCCGCGCGTTTTTGTTAGCAACATATCCTGTGGCCATGACATCTGCATGGCTCCCGCCTATTCATCATGCCGCCATTTTCGAGTATATGGGCAAGGGAGTGGATGCGGTCAGTACGGCTACCCCGCTTTACCTCTTGAAGCATTACGGCATTGGTGCGGTGATTGAGAAATTCGGGTCGATGTCCACAATCTATGGGAACTTCTTTGTCGGCTGGCGACCCGGCTGTATCGGAGAAACATCTGCTCTATTGCTTCTCCTGGGGGGGCTTTTTCTGATTTACAAGAAGTACATCACGTGGCATATTCCTGTCTCCATGATTGTGACCATAGCGGTGCTGACCTGGATTTTCGGCGGAGAGAAGTTTTTTACAGGGAATCCATTGCTCGCAGTCTTGTCTGGAGGGGTAATGTTAGGGGCCTTTTTCATGGCTACAGACTATGTCACCAGCCCGAGTCAGAAGAATGCTAAGCTGATTTTTGGCGCCGGGGTTGGGGCTCTTACTGTTTTAATACGTCTCAAGGGGGGGTACCCCGAGGGGGTCTGCTATGCCATCTTGCTCATGAACACCATGGTGATCCCGTTGGATAGCTGGTTTAGGCCAAAGCGTTTCTCAGAAGGTGCGGCAAAATGAAACAGATAATTAGAATTACCATTGGCCTTGTTATTTCGTGCCTGGTTGCTGGTGCCGTAATGGGTGGAGTCTTTACAGTAACCGATAAGGCAAAAAAGCGTAATGAGCATCTCGCGGTTCAGGAAACGATGCTCGGCCTGCTTGGGTATAAGGACGCAAAGCAAGTTCCCGCTGACCTTAAGCTCTACAGCATTTATCGATATATTATTACCGATGGTAGCGGTTCCCAATATCTTGGATACCTGGTGCCGGTAGCAGAAGGGAATGAGACTGGCTATGTGTTGTTGAAGCTTGACCTCCAGGGCAAGTTCATTTCAAAGAAAAACATCGACATCTCTCCCGAGAAGGCCCGGGAAGCGCCTGAGCGAGAGAGCGCCTTGAAGGCTGTGTTAAAACCTCCCATCTCCTTTAGGTATGCAGATGAAGCAATTGTCGCCACGCTTGGCAAAAAGCGACTGGCATACTTGTTGCCGGGAGAGTTTCTGGGCTTTAAAACGACGATAAAGGCAATGCTCGCGTTGGACCCAAGCTTTGGGATTGTGGGTTTGGATATCCTTGAACACGAGGAAGACCCCGGACTGGGCGGGGAGATAGAGCAAGAGTATTTCAAAAATCAGTTCAAAGATAAAAGTTATGACAGGATTACCAAACTCAAGGTCATTAAAGAGCCGCTGCCTGATGAGTACAAGAAATACCTCGAAAAGAGCAAATGGCAAAAGGGGGCTTTTTCCAAGGAACAGATCGCAACGATACGGAAAAAGTATCAGGACAAAGATATCTATGCCATCACCGGAGCCACCATTTCGAGTAAGGCGGTGACAGACGGTGTAAAAGGTATGATTAGAAAATTTGCATACCGTATGGGAAAGCTTGAGGCTGTGATTGTGAACGAAAAGATTCCTGCAGTCTTTCTTTAGCTTGAATTTCTAAATAATATCTAACCTAAGATTACTGCTGCCGCCAGCAGTGGTTTCTGATTTAGCAAACTCAACAATTTAGTGGAAGGAGAAAGGGACCTTGGCGGTTACAAAGAAAACGAACAAACAGTTGGTCCTGGATGGGCTTCTTTCCGAGAATCCTATCTTCCGGCTGGCCCTTTCGATGTGCCCGGCCGTAGGGATAAGCAGTTCGGTAATGAACGGGATACTGCTCGGGATTGCCGTCCTTTTTGTCCAAGTATTTTCAAGCTGCACCATATCACTACTCAAGGACTACATCCATCCCCGAATCCGAATCCCGACGTATACGCTTGTTATTGCCACCTGGGTTACCGTGATTGACCTGGTTCTTGCCGCTTATGTGCCTGTTGCCTACAAGGCCATGGGGATATTTGTAAAGTTGATCGTTGCCTTTGCAATTATTACGATGCGTCTCGAGGTGTTTGCGTGCAAGAATCCTGTCGTTCCGTCTTTCTGGGATGGTGTCGGCATGGGTACAGGTTTTATGTTTGGGATGGTGACTCTCGGTACTGTCCGGGAGTTTCTGGGCACTGGTGGGCTCCTTGGGCACGACCTTATTGGCACCCGGCCTCTCCTTTTTTTCATCCTTCCTCTGGCGGGTTTTTTTTGTGTGGGTTTTATTATGGCCATTTTTAACTATGTGGAAATTGTTTATAAGAGAATGAAGCGTAAGAGGAGCATCGCACAGTGAAAGACTCTGCACGACATCTCCTTATGGGGGCGGCGCTTGTGTTGCTTGTGGTTTTGGCTGGATGCCGCACCGAGCACCGTTTTGTCAAAAAGGTAACATTTGAGAAGACAAACGACATTGTCATCACTTTTGCCGGGCCGGTTGATGCTGCCTGGGCGAAAAATGTTGACAACTATACGGTCTTTGAGAAGGAAGACCCTGACATCCTGTTAGCAATTAAGGAGATTACACTTACCCCTGACAGGACAAAAGTAACACTGCACTTTAAGAATGCGTTAAACCAGAGCCGAGCGCATACCCTCATGATTAAGGATATTATCTCTGAGGGGAAATCTCAGGGGGCTGCAGTGCTAACCGTCAAGAAGCTCTATTTGGGGTATCTTTTTTCTATCCTCATCGGGGCGATGCTTATTCATAACTTTGTGTTTACCAAGTATTTAGGGCTTTGCGTTTTTTTCGGCACCTCCCAGAAAAGGACGACGGCTGTGGGCATGGGGATAACATTTACCATTGTTATCGTCTTTGCCTCTATGCTCTCGTGGTTCATGTATCAGTTTATATTGAAACCCATCCGGCTTGATTACCTGCAGGTCGTTGTCTTTATCGGCTTGGTCTCCCTGTCGGTCCAGGCGGTGGACACGATCTTGAGAAAGGTAAACCCGGCGTTGTTTAAGGCATTCGGGGTATACCTTGTTCTTGTTATTGCCAATTGTATTATCCTGGCGACTCCGTTGATACTTGCGGACAAAGAATACAATGCATGGGAGAGTTTTATGCTTTCCCTGGGAGCAGGGACAGGCTTTCTTATCGCTCTTTTTTTGATGTCGTGTGTGCGCGAAAAGCTGGAACTGGCTAATGTCCCCCCGACGTACAGAGGGCTTCCCATAGCCTTTATTGTGGCTGGGCTGTTCGCACTTGCCTTTTTGGGTTTTTCGGGCATGGCGATTTTTTGATGTGAGGAAAGAGTATGGATCCGGTATTAGTGAAGATGGCTTTTATAGGATTAGGCGTCTTGGGTTGCATCGGGCTGGTGTTCGGCATTGGGCTTGCGCTTGCCGCCCACAAGTTTGCCGTTAAAATCAATCCCAAGGTAGAAGAAGTCCTTGAGATCCTCGCAGGCGCACAATGAGGCGGCTGCGGCTTCGCCGGGTGCGAAGCGTATGCCGAGGCAGTGGTAACTGATCCGGAGGTTGCCCCTAACCTATGTCGTCCTGGCGGTGAGGAGACGGCCAAGGAGGTAGCCCGGATAACCGGCAAACAAATGGGATCTATGGAGCCGATTGTAGCCGCGGTGCGTTGCTCGAGGGTTCAGGGCAAAGTACACGTGAAGTACAGTTACATCGGCTATGGCACGTGCTCGGCGGCAAACCTTGCCTTCAGCGGCCCCATGGAGTGCCAGTATGGTTGCGTTGGCTTCGGAGAGTGTGCCGAGAGCTGCCCGTTTGATGCAATTACCATGGTCGACAACTTCCCGGTAATTGATGAAAATACGTGCATGGGATGCGGGACGTGCGTGAGTGTGTGTCCGAAAGGGATACTTACCCTGGTTCCAAGAAATGCACGGGTAATTATCCGATGCAGCACCAAGGATAGTGCTAAGGAAACCCGGGCGGTATGCGAAGTGGGATGCATTCACTGTAAGGCGTGCGTGAGGAAATGCCCGGCCGAAGCTATTTCGGAGGTCCATGGTGTAATTACCATCGACCAGAAGAAGTGTCTGGAATATGGCCCAGAATGTAACGAGGTTTGTATAGATGCCTGTAAGCGGGGGATCTTACAGCCTTTTCATCCCCGTGCTGAAAAGGAAAAAGTAGCGGCCTGACAGTTTATACAATTTGGAGGATTACGTATCATGGGAACACAAAAGGGTAAAGCTGGGTGTATTGATCGAAGACAATTTCTAAAGTATTCAGGTCTTCTTGGTATTGGCTTTGCGGCTGGTGGGTTAATGCCCGTCTCCGAGAGTCTTGCCTTTAACAGAAGGTTACAGAAAGTGACCCGGGCGCGGCTTGCGATGGGTACATTTGTGGCCATCACCGTAATGGACAGTTCCAGGGAAAAGGCCGAAGATGCTATAGGAAAAGCACTTGCGGAAATGGATCGCGTCTCCCGCATACTGGATCGCTATAAGTCGTCTTCTGCTGTGGGAACGCTCAACAGAGACGGCTACATGCGGGATATTCCACCGGAGGTATCTGAAGTAATTGCCCGGTCGCTTGATATCCATAAGAAAAGCGGCGGGGCATTTGATATAACAGTCCAGCCCTTGGTAGATTTATATAAGAAATATTTTGCAGAAAACAAGACGCCTCCGCCAGAGAGTGTGGTCGCAAAAACGCTGTCACTCGTAGACGCCGGTGCGCTCGAGTTCGATGGACGTAGTATCCGTTTTTCCAGGGATGGAATGGGGATTACCCTCGATGGCATTGCAAAAGGATACATAATCGACTGTGGAGCCAGGGTCATCAGGGGGAGCGGGATAAAACATGCGCTCATCAATGCGGGTGGAGATATTTACGCCATCGGGACCAAAAATGGCAAGTCTCCATGGCGCGTCGGAGTTGAAAACCCCAAAAAAGATGGTACATACATTAGCAAGATTGCAGTTGCAAATAAGGCGATTGCCACCTCGGGCAATTATGAGATTTACTTTGACAAGGAGAAACTGTACCATCACATCGTAAACCCAAAAACCGGGGAGTCACCGCACGGGAGCAGCAGTGTTACGGTCCTGGCCCGGAATGCAGCGGATGCGGATGCGCTGGCGACAGCGGTTTTTGTCCTGCAACCCAGAGCAGGAAAAGATTTTATTGAAAAAACGCCGCAAACAGAATGTCTGATTCTCACTTCCCGTAAGGAAAAAGTTTTTTCCAGCGGATGGCGCTCTGCTTGACAGAGGGAGAAAATCGAAACAGTACCACGCTGTCATCATATCTTAATGATAGAAAGCCCTTACGGTATTCCGAAGGGCTTTCAGCATTTAGCCCTGCCATCGATCGAGCCCTGCCCTCGACAAAGGCATGATTCTGTGATAAAATAACTTTGTTTGCTTCTCTTGGAGCAGTATGTCTCTAATACTTGTAGGCGATGTGAGTGTAAGAGGGTAAAGACAATGTCCTTTAACCCTGTTATTGGGATCTTGGTTCTCATAGTTGTTGTTGTGGCCTGGTTTCTTGTTCATTACTGGCTTAATCCGCACATCGAGAATCCTGATGGAAA
>QMMV01000079.1 GCA_003647435.1 Deltaproteobacteria bacterium
GATGGCCTGTCCGCTCCGTATGTCTGTTTTTTAAAAGAGCTAAAGTGTTACGATCTGTATCCCTCATCGGTTCCATTGTCAAAGCAAATATTGAAGGTTGACAACTCATTTTTGTTGTGAAACAAGGTGTAAGTAAACGGGGAGCCCTTGCTCACAAGCCCTAAATACATTAAAAGGAAAGGCATACGGCAAATATTATATCCGGCTTCTGAGGAATGAAACCGGGGTAACTGTAAGGTGCATGAAAAAGGGGGGTATGTTGAGAAAAAACTATTCAAAAACGGGTCGTTTGTGTCGGGTGACCTTTGACATCCCGCCAGAGGCCGATATAAAAACGGCCTCCGTGTGTGGTGAATTCAACGAATGGAATAAAACAGCGCATCCGATGAAGCAACGAAAAGATGGCAGGTTTAGCACCACGATCTCTCTGGCAGCAGGTCGGCCTTATCGGTTCAAGTACCTGTTAAACGGCAACCAGTGGGAAAACGACGTGGATGCAGATGACTATGTTCCGAACGAGTTCGGGACCGAGGATTCACTGGTAAGAGTGTAAGCTTCTGGTTTTTTGCCGCTTACATGGAAACTATCGATTTATGAGAAGGAACGTGTCTGAAAGACTCTTTGCCAGGGCCCGGCAAGCGATTCCCGGGGGTGTCAACAGCCCTGTACGTGCCTGCCGATCAGTGGGGACGGAGCCTCTGTTTATCCAGAAAGCGACGGGATGCAGGATCTTTGATGCCGACGGTAATGCCTATATAGACTACGTAGGCTCATGGGGCCCGATGATCCTCGGTCATCGGCCTCCGGAGGTGATCTCGGCCATTGAAGGCGTGCTTGAGCGCGGCACAAGCTTCGGCGCACCGACTGATTTAGAAGTGGAATTGGCTGAGATGGTGATCGAAGCCGTTCCATCTGTGGAGATGGTGCGGATGGTAAACTCCGGCACAGAGGCTGCCATGAGTGCTATTCGCCTGGCACGGGCAGTTACGGGGCGTGACCTGGTTATTAAGTTTGACGGCTGCTATCATGGTCATGCTGACACCCTGTTGGTGGAGGCGGGTTCAGGGGTAGCCACTCTGGGGATACAGGCAAGCCCCGGCGTTGCGGATGGTTGCGTGCAAAATACGCTGTCGCTTCCTTACAATGATGTAAAGACGCTGACAGAGGTGGTCTCAGAAAAGGGTGATACCACAGCCGCAATCATTGTTGAGCCTGTGGCCGGAAACATGGGGGTTGTACCACCCCGCCCGGAATTCCTCACCGCCCTGCGAAGCCTGACGGAGAAGCACGGTATTGTCCTGATATTTGATGAGGTTATAACCGGTTTCAGGGTTGATTATGGCGGTGCTCAGGCACTCTATGGTATAAGACCGGACCTTACCTGCATGGGCAAGATCATAGGAGGTGGACTGCCGGCCGCCGCATACGGGGGCAAGCGGGAAATCATGAAAGAAATCTCCCCCGAGGGGCCGGTTTACCAGGCGGGCACTCTGTCCGGAAACCCGGTCGCCATGGCCGCAGGCATCGCTACCTTAAAACGCCTAAAGCAGTCCTCGTTTTACGAAACCCTTGAAGCAAGGTCCGCTTTGCTGGAAAAAGGTCTTAAGCAGGGTCTCGCCAAGGCAGGCATCCCCGCGGTAATCAACAGAGTTGGCTCGATGCTGGGGCTTTTTTTCACGGATGAGCCGGTTTTAAACTTTTCTGGTGCCAAAAAGAGTAACGTTAGACTGTTTGCCGGATATTACAGGGGGATGCTGGAACACGGGATTTATCTTGCCCCATCACAGTACGAAGCGCTATTTGTATCAAGTGCCCACGCTGAGTCGGACATCGAAGCGACCGTCCAGGCAGCGGAGAATGTTTTTCAGAGGATAGGCACTTAGGGATTGACTTAGAGGATATCACGTGGTAAGAGCACCGTGTTTCTAAGGGGTTTGTGCTAGTGGTTTTTGAGGCAGATGGTGCTCTTTCTCTGTTATGAAAGATGAGACCAGGAAGCTGATCAAGGACCTCTGGTATTTCAGCAGCCTGAGCTTTTCCGTTGCACTGGCCATATTGATCGGGCTGGGTATTGGATACTGGCTCGACACACGGGTCTTTCACACGTCACCTTATTTGACACTTATCTTTCTTGCTCTTGGGATTATCGCCGGGTTTCGCAACATATACCTGGCCATGAAAAAAAGCCGAAGATTGTAAGGGAAATCAGGTCGTGTTCATACAAAGGAGATTGCTCAGCTTTATCACTTTTACGAATTGGCTGATTTTTGGCGCAGTTACGGCCTGCGGTTTTATTCTAACTTCCCGGCCTTTCGCATGTGGAATCCTTGCAGGTGGGCTGATTGTAACAATTAACTTCCACCTTTTGCACCGATCACTTAAACATGCCCTCACACCTCCACATATTGCCAGGACAAGAGAAGTTCTGATCAAATATTATATCCGGTTTCTGGTGACTGCAGCCCTGATCTATGTGCTCATTGCCGACCATTATGTGAACCCTCTCGGTCTTATTCTCGGCCTTTCTGTCGTTGTCACGAGTATCTTTATAGCAACACTGAATGAAATAAGGAAAATCATCTTCAGGAGAGCAGCTTAAGCATATGGAACACCCTATTCTTTTTCTTGTCCAGCTCTTTGACCTTATCGGCCTGGGACATTTCGCACACCATTATGCCCATGTTGTTTATTCGTGGTTTGTGATGCTTGTTTTAGTCGGTATTGCGTACCTTGGTACGCGGCGAATTGGTCCGGTGCCGGGTAAAGGACAACACGTTTTGGAACTTCTAATCAGCGGGATGGAAGAATTCATCGTGGACATTACCGGTGAGGAAGGACGCCGGTTTTTCCCTATTCTCGCAACCGTGTTCATCTATATTTTTGTCTGCAATCTGATAGGCCTGGTTCCGGGGTTCTATCCTCCAACTGCGAACCTTAATACTACCCTGTCCTGTGCACTCGTTGTGGTGCCAATGACTCATGTTATCGGTGTAATGTATCACGGTCCCAAATACATTAAGCACTTTTTGGGCCCGGTCTGGTGGATGATACCCATTGTGCTTCCAATCGAACTAATTGGGCACACGGCGCGAATTCTGTCTCTGAGCATTCGACTTTTTGGAAACATGATGGGTCACGAACTAGTCTTAGCAATTCTGTTCATGCTGGCCGGTGCCTTTTTTGCCCCGCTGCCAATCATGGCTCTTGGTATCTTTGTGAGTCTGGTTCAGGCGTTTGTCTTCTTCCTGCTTTCAACGATGTACTTTGCCGGTGCAATGGAGGAAGCACATTGATGCACTCGGTAATAGCTGCCTGTTATTTTAATCTGACAGGTGGTGGAATTTTCATATTAACATCTTAAATTTACAGTAAAGGAGAGGAGAATTTATGTTGAAGAAGCTGTCGTTTTCAACTCTGGGATCAGCGTTTTTTCTGTTTGCTGTTTCCACAATGGCTTATGCTGCTGGCGATGAGCTTGCAATCGCCGGCCTGAAGTATTTCACTGTATCCGTATTTGCCGCTGGCTTTGGCATCGCGATTTCGTCATTTGGATGCGGGTTGGGCCAGGGAATGGCAGTAAAGAACGCGGTTGAAGGGATTGCCAGGAACCCAGAGGCATCCGGCAAGGTGACGGTAACCATGTTAATCGGCCTGGCCATGATCGAATCTCTGTGTATTTACACCCTGGTTATTGCCCTGATCCTGATTTACGCCCATCCGCAATCATCGGCGATTGCAAAATTGTTTGAAACAATCGTTCATTGATAATGAGAAAGGAAGACAGGATTGCAGCCGCCATCTGTTGGCGGCGGGCAATCCTGCTTCTGCTTCTACTTTTTTAGCCCTTTCCCTGATAGACTACCCCGGAATGTTAAACAGGGCCTGACCTACCTGACCAGGAGATTGGTCCTATGAAGAGGGAAAAGATTCCTGCAATTGTTGTTACCCGGCTGTCCATTTATCTGAGGAGTCTCGCGATATTAGCACAGCATGACGTAGAGGTTATCTCATCGAGGCATCTGGCGGATATGTGCGGAATAAATCCTGCACAGATACGCAGGGATCTTTCCTACTTTGGAGAGTTCGGTGTCAGAGGTGTCGGCTACTACGTAAATGAACTGTTGTTTGAGATTCGCAAAATTTTAGGTCTTGACAAACAGTGGCGCCTGGCACTGGTTGGGGTAGGGAATCTTGGTTTAGCCCTTCTTAAGCATCCCGAGTTTCAAAATCAAAGGTATACTTTTGTACTCGCATTTGAAAAGGACCCAAAGAAAATAGGCACCATCGTTGAACAGCTCACGATCGCCCCTCTGAATGCGATGAACCGCTTGGTCAAGGAAAAACAGGTGGAAATCGGTGTGATTACGGCAACCCCTGAATGGGCACAGAAGGCTGCTGACAGTCTGGTCCGAGCCGGCGTCCGCGGCATTCTCAATTTTGCACCCCTCCAGCTTAAGTGTCCCGGGCATGTATTTGTCGAAGATGCTGATTTTACCATCAAGTCAGACGCACTTTGTTATAAGTTAACTTCTTTAGAACCCGGGTAACACCTTGCGTAAGAATTGGCCGGTGTAGGAATCAGCCATTTTTGCGATTTCCTCGGGCCTGCCGCAGGCCACCACCTGCCCTCCGTTGTCTCCTCCCTCCGGTCCAAGGTCAATAACGTAGTCGGCCGATTTGATGACATCCATATTGTGTTCGATGATAATAACCGTATTGCCGGCATCCACCAAGCGGTTGAGGACGTCTAAGAGTTTTTGAATATCTGCAAAGTGAAGCCCCGTGGTTGGTTCATCCAAGATATAGACCGTTTTTCCTCCTTGTCGCTTGCTCAACTCCCTTGATAACTTGAGCCTCTGGGCTTCCCCCCCGGAAAGTGTTGTCGCAGGCTGCCCCAAGCGGATATAGTCCAATCCAACATCGGATAGGGTTTCAAGTTTTGTTCTGATATTTTTGATGTTTGTGAAAAATTGAATCGCATCTTTTACGGTCATCTCCAAGACATCAGAGATATTTTTACCCTTGTATCTTATCTCCAGCGTTTCTCTATTGTAACGTTTGCCGTGACAGACATCGCACTTTACATAGACATCCGGCAGAAAGTGCATCGGGATCTTAATCATACCCTCTCCGCGGCACGCTTCACAGCGTCCCCCCTTCTGGTTGAAGCTGAATCGACCAGGTTTATATCCCCTCTCCCTTGCATCGGGTGTTCTGGAAAATAGCTCGCGGACATAGACAAACAAGCCGGCGTATGTTGCCGGATTTGAACGTGGAGTTCTGCCGATCGGGGATTGGTCTATGTTGATTACATGACCAACTCTTTCCATACCGTTCAGCTTATTGTAGCGGCCGGCTCGTTTTCTGGAACCATAGAACCTGTTGGCAAGAGACCGAAAAAGCGTTTCAACGACCAGGGTCGATTTCCCTGCTCCCGATACGCCTGTTACGCATACAAGGCACTCGAGTGGAAATGTAACAGTGATATTTTTAAGGTTATTTTCACATGCCCCTTCCAGGGTTAATTGGCCCTTTGTTAAAGGGCGCCGCCTGCAAGGCACGGCAATGGTCCTGCGGCCCGACAGGTACTGGGCTGTAATAGAAGCTTCATCCTGAAGGAGGGATTCCGGTGGGCCACTGAACACAACATGTCCACCGTGGGCTCCAGCCCCCGGCCCCATGTCGATGACATAGTCTGCTGAGAGGATGGTTTCTGGATCATGCTCTACAACAATGACACTGTTTCCGATATCACGCATCCGGCGAAGGGTGGCCAAAAGCTTCTGGTTGTCGCGCTGGTGGAGTCCAATACTCGGTTCATCCAGCACGTACAGCACTCCGGTTAGCTTTGAGCCGATCTGGGTGGCTAATCGAATCCGCTGCCACTCTCCTGCAGAGAGTGTGGCCGAAGGACGATTCAGGGTGAGATAGCCGAGGCCGACATGGGCCAGGAAAAAGAGCCTTTCTGTTATTTCTTTGAGTATGGGGCCCGCAATAGTCCTTTCTCTGGGCTTCAGATCGAGGGTCGCAAAAAAATCAGCAAGCGTGGTGATTGTCATTGTGCTTACTTCATGGATAGACTTTCCAGCGATCTTTACTGCAAGGCTCTCTGGTTTGAGACGGGCACCGTTACACTCAGGGCAAGGCTGCAGTTCCATGAATCGTTCAATCTCTTCCCGAGCCTGTTTCGAAGAGGTCTCGCGGAAGCGCCGTTCAAGGCTTGGAATAACACCTTCAAACGGTCTGCTATAGGTATAGCGCCTGCCGCTTCGCTCTACATAGAATTCAATCGGCTCGCCTTCTGAGCCATAAAGGATGAGTTCTTTGAGGGGTTCCGGCATATCCTTGAAAGGTGTAAAGATATCTGCGTGATAGCGCCGGGTGATGGCATCTAATACCTGGTAGAAATACACAGAATGCCGATTTTCCCAGGGGAGAACAGCACCCTCCCGCAACGAAAGCTCGGGGTTCGGGACAATCAGCTTTGGATCAAAAACCATCATGGACCCGAGTCCATTGCATGTTGGGCAAGCACCCTGCGGGTTGTTGAAGGAAAAATTAGCCGGCGTGAAGGGGGGATACCTCGTGCCACAAACAGGACAGCCGGGCCTTTCGCTGAACGTAATGGGTGCTCCGCCTTCCAGATCGAGCTTTACAAGACCTTCTGAAAGACCCATGGCAAGCTCAACAGAGTCGGCTATGCGGTTTCGAACCGTGTCCTTAATAACCAATCGGTCTACCACCACATCTATGGTGTGCTGCGCCTCGTTATTGACTGGAATATTTTCATCCAGGTTGAATATCTTGCCATCTACCCGGACTCTGAGGAATCCATCCTTGCGGAGCCTTTGAAACAACTTTTCATAATTTCCCTTCTCGCCAGTCACCATAGGAGAGAGGATAATTACCTTTGCACCCGTACCGAGCCTCATTATATGGTCTACGATCTGCTGGACGGTTTGAGTGGCAATAGGCCGTCCGCACAGGTGGCAGTGAGGTCTGCCAATACGGGCAAAGAGAAGTCGCAGAAAATCATGGATCTCGGTGGTCGTTCCTACGGTGGATCTCGGGTTGCTTGTGATCGATTTTTGCTCGATCGCAATGGCTGGTGAAAGACCTTCGATAGAGTCGATATCCGGCTTGTCCATTCGCTCTAAGAACTGACGAGCATAGGCAGAGAGAGATTCGACATAGCGCCGCTGACCTTCGGCATACAATGTATCAAAGGCGAGTGTCGATTTGCCTGAACCCGATACCCCCGTTATGACCACGAATTCATTTCTGGGTATATCGACATCGATATTTTTCAGGTTATGCTGGCGCGCACCCCGCAGGATAATCTTATCTAAAGACATTTTGTGATCACGGTACTTTTATTTTTATCTATCACTTTAGCCCTTTCAAAAAACAGACATAAGGAGTCGACAGGCCATCATTCATCCATGGCCTTGCTCACTAAATCCCAAAAAACAGGGCCTCACGGCCTCAAACAGTTTGGGATTTGCCCACTAATGCGGGCCGCCTGCCCCGTTGAATTTCCCGAAGGGAACCCTATTTAACGGGGTGAACTTCGCCCGGATGGGTGCCCCAAAGAATTCATAATGGCCGTTCAAAGGAGTTATGCAAGGTCTCCATTCGGGTTTCAGGTTTCGGATTTGAATTTTCATTTTTCTGACGGGCAGTTGCCCAAACAAAAATTCCTTTGAGCGGTCGGTCATTAAAACGTTTTAGACCAAGCGGAAAGGGATTTGGGCAACAGGCCGTGTGACACATGATACCTGATAC
>QMMV01000080.1 GCA_003647435.1 Deltaproteobacteria bacterium
GGATGAATATTTCGATTGTAAAAAAAGCCCATCACATCGAAACCCTCAGATCGAAGGACCTTCAGTGGATATATGGCGCATGGCGCACAGCATATGTGAAGCAAAACCTTCATAATTCGTATCGATTTAGATTTTTGCAGATAGTAACACTTTAGCTCTTTTAGAAAACAAACATACGGAACGGACAGGCCATCCGATTGGAGACCGTCTCGAACTCAGACAGTGAGCCAGTCTCCAATCGGATGGCCTGTCCGCAATAATATTTTCAAAAATCTAAACTGATACTGCAGATACCATCGCGCGCGGGCACTCCGCTTAGAAACTACCTCGAACTCGAGCGACTTCCTGCCGGCAGGCAGGTAACTGAGTGTAAAGAAAGACCAGCGCCTGGACATCAAAATGTGAGGTTCATGGTTTGAGAACCTTCGTTAAATCATAGGGAGATCTTTATTACTGAACTGTTTTTTTCTTAACGCTCACTAACGCTCTCAAACATCGAGCCGCTCCCTAACCCGAGCGCCCCCATGTTCACTGTGTCTATTTTTAAAAAGAGCTAAGGTGTTACCATGATTAATGTATTTTTCTTTCTCCGAAGATAGCTGTGCCAATTCTCACGATGGTTGCGCCTTCCTCAATGGCCGTTTCAAAGTCTCCGCTCATACCCATAGAGAGTTCATCCATCCCCACATTGGGAATATCCGCGTCGCGAATGCGTTCCTGGAGGATTTTAAGGGACTTGAAATAGGGACGCACCTTCTCCGGTGCATTGAAATAGGGAGGTAACGTCATAAGCCCGCAGATAGCGATATTTCCAAGTGCTGCAATCTGGCGCACCAGATCAATGGCCCGTTCTGTTTCAATCCCGCTTTTGGTCTTTTCGCCTGAAATGTTGACCTGGATTAAGATTTTTTGGACCTTTTCGATCTTCGCGGCTCGCTTATTCAATTCGTTGGCCAGCTTAAGGCTGTCTACAGAATGAATCAGGTCAAACATCCTGACTGCATACTTTGCCTTGTTGGTCTGAAGGCGGCCTATGAAATGCCATGAAACTTCTTCGTCTTTCAGACTTTCGATCTTTTCCCGTGCCTCCTGCACGTAATTTTCCCCCACGTCTCTTATCCCTGCCCTGATAGCGACGCGAATCCTGTCCGCAGGGACTGTTTTAGTTGCAGCCACCAGCCTGATGCTTTCAGGATCACGATTGCACGCTATAGCAGCATTAGCGATTCGATCTCGAACCATCTTCAGTCTACTTTCAATTGTATCTGTCATCATTTCCATCTCGCTTGAAGGTTTCGGGTCTTATCTCTCTATTACGCCTTCCTTGTACAGATAGTCTATCACCTCGCAGACTGGCAGGCCGACAACATTTGTATAAGATCCCTGGATCCGCTTGACCATAAAGATACCTAAACCCTGCACCGCATATCCTCCCGCCTTGTCAAAGGGCTCTCCTGTGCCGATGTACCAATTGATCTCCTTTTTGGTGAGCTCTTTGAACAGCACCTCTGTTTCCACAACATCGCAAAAAGTGCGTTTTTTCTTTCTGCAACAAATGCAATAGCCTGTCAGCACCCGGTGTGTTTTGCCGCTCAGGGTTTCAAGCATCCGGCCCGCCTCGGCCTTGGTTTTCGGTTTTCCCAATACCTCACCGTCGATTGTCACAATGGTGTCTGCTCCAATGACCCAGCTTTCGGGATAGTGCTCAGAGACTTCCTCCGCCTTAGCTCTGGCGAGTTGGCGCACGTGCTTTTCAGGCGATCCCGGGCGAACTGAGTTTTCATCCACGGTCGCTGGAATTACGCGAAAAGTTAATCCTGCCTGCATAAGAAGGTCGCGGCGTCTTGGAGATGTTGAAGCAAGGATAAGATGATGAACCGGGCTACTCATAATGTATATGGTTAGCAGACTCCCAGAGATTTGACAATATCGGTGTAAGCAAATATATAAAATATATCTCGCGGCATTTTCGCCGTATGCGGCAAGTCAGACCGCGAGTCCTTATTTTCTAAAACAAGTATGGCGAACGACAAATCAACATTCTGGATTATTGGTGCCGGCAAGTTTGGCACAAAGGCTGCCGAGAGGCTTTGCAGAAAGAGACCGGATGCGATTTTCATCGTTGTGGATCAGGATGCAGCGGCACTTAAGCGGCTGGCCAATCTTCCGGTAAAAACCGTCTATCAGGAAGGGGCATCCTATCTTGGGGAACATCTTGTCGACACTGAAGTAGCACCTGAATGGATTATCCCTGCTATACCTGTCCATCTTGCGTTTGAGTGGGTGCGCCTTAAGATGTCTGCTTCTGGCGGGATAGAAATTTTGCCTGTTCCATTAGAGGTTGAAAAAATGGTCCCTAATCCGATACGGGGGCCGGAGGGTCAGCTTTATATCAGCTATGCGGATTTCATATGTCCGGACAACTGTACGGAGCCTCTTGACATCTGCACGTTCACCGGAAAACCGCGCAAAGGAATACTCTATCGTACACTTGGGGATATTTGCTATAAGGATTTTACTTCGGTAGTAGTTCGGAGCCACCAGCTTGCACCCGGGGTAGGGGGATTCCGACCAGAGGCTTTATGGAAAAGTCTTAACAAGGTTGTTCAAGGCAAAGGACCCATTCTTTACAGTACCGCCTGTCTTTGCCATGGGGTGATGCATGCTTTCAGGGTTGTTTAAGTTATGGTAATATATCCCGATCAATCAAAACAGGCGCTTGACAGCAATGATATAGTTAAATATCATCAACCGGTGCTTGTGCCTGGGTGGCGGAATAGGTAGACGCAAGGGACTTAAAATCCCTTGGAGCTTGTCTCCGTGCGGGTTCGATTCCCGCCCCAGGCACCAGAAAAAAATAGGGGACAATGTCCCCTATTTCATATTGTGAGAAATGGAAAAGCTATCTGTTGTTGTTATAACGCATAATGAGGAAGACAATATTGGCAGGTGCCTGGAGAGCGTCAAGTGGGCCGATGAGATTATTGTTGTAGACAGCTTTAGCACAGACCGGACGGTTCAGATTGCGGAGAAATATACGAAAAAGGTTTTTCAGAAGGCTTGGGAAGGTTACGGACGTCACAAAAACTATGCACTTTCAAAAGCTACAAATACATGGGTCCTTGCCCTTGATGCCGATGAAAGGATCACTCGGGAGCTTGCGGATGAGATAATTGGCGTCCTTCGGGCTGGAGACACGCAGGTAATTGCGTATGAATTGCCCTATAAGGTCTTTTTTGGAGGCAAATGGGTGCGTCACGGCGGGTGGTATCCGGAATATCATATCAGGCTCTTTCGAAAAGATAAGGCAGCATTCAAAGAGCGGGCAGTGCATGAGCGGGTAGAGACATCAGGACCTGTAGGGAGATTGCATCATTTCGTGGAACACTATACCTATCGTTCTGTTTCTGATTTTTGCCAGAGAATGGACAGATATTCTACGTTATCTGCAGAGGCGTATTACAAAGAGGGGAGGCGGGTCGGCTGGTTTGAGGCACTGTTTCGAGCCTGGTTTACCTTTGGGCAGATGTATATCTTAAAGCGTGGCTTCTTAGATGGTGGCTTGGGACTGCAGCTGGCCATGCTATATTCCTGTTACACATTTGTTAAGTACGCGAAGTTGAAAGAATTATGTCAGGCTGACAAGGAGAAATAGTGAAGCATTAATGAATCTGTAAGAGTTGAATTTACCTCTTTTCGTTATTCCCGAGGAGGCGGGAATCGAGTCCGCCAGAAAGATAGGCGAATTAATTACTTCGCCTGAAGCCGTTTGATCTTTTGTTTGACATCGCCACTTTTTGCACAGGCATCAAACATTGAGCGAGTACCGAAATATCCTGGTCATTATCCTTAAACATATCGGTGATGTTCTTGTAGCAACTCCGGTGTTCACCGCCTTGAAAGAAGCTTACCCCCGAAGCCATCTGTCAGTGCTGGTAGATAGAGGGACAGAGGACATGGTGACGCTCAATCCGGCCGTAGATGAAGTCATCATTCTTGACAGGGCAGAGGATGCCCCGCTATTTGCCAGGTTTTTCAGACAGGCGGCCTTTGCAGTTAACCTTCGAAGAAAAAGATTCGATCTCGTTTTAGAATTAAGTGCTGGAGATAGAGGAGCCTTCCTGGGCTTTTTTACGGGGGCCCCCGAAAGGATCGGGTTTGAGCCGAAAAAAAGAACCTTTTTGGGTCGGCATCATGCCTTTACAAGACTTGTCAGGATAAGCACCACTACCCAGCACATGGTGGACTATAACCTGTCTGTGGTGCGCGCCCTCGGTATAGAGCATTCAGAAAAGAGGTTGTCGATCTTTTGGTCTAAAGAGGATTCAAAGGCCTGCAAGGAGCTCATGTCTGAAAACGGGCTGTGTGAAAGTGAGCCGTACGTGGTTATGCACCCGACGTCTCGCTGGCTCTTTAAGGCATGGAATTCGAGGGGGTATGCTTCAGTCTGCGACTATATTGCAGAAAAATACGGGATTCCGGTTGTTGTCACCAGTGCCCCCGATAAAAAAGAGAAAAAGCGGGTCGAGGAGATATTTTCTTTTGTAAAAAGCCGCCCGATAAACCTGTCAGGCATGCTTTCTCTCAAGCAACTGGCGTTTTGCATATCGAAAAGCATCTTGTTTATCGGTGTTGACAGTGCTCCCATGCATATTGCGGCTGCGGTTGGCACGCCGATTATTGTGCTCTTTGGGCCTTCCGGGGATCACATGTGGGGCCCACGGGGGAATGGCCATATAGTAATCAAGAAAGGCTGGCCGTGTCAGCCATGCGGCAGAGATGGTTGCAACGGAAGCAAGATCAGCCAATGCCTTGAAGCGATCACGCCCGAAGAGGTTTATCTTGCTGTTGATCAGAAATTGAAGGGGATAAGCTGCTGAAATTAAAGCTTAAAGAAGCAAATAGACTGTTTGAATCCCCGCAGCAGCTTGAGGATTTCATGGAATTTGGCGCACATATCGCTGAATGGATGGAAAAGCTCTAAAAAGTGAAGATTGCCCTGATTCGGAAGAAATATACTCCCTTTGGGGGCGCGGAAAGATATATTGATGCCCTGATAGGGCAGCTGCTTGATTTAGGCCATGAGGTACACATCTTTGCCAATGAATGGCAAATCGTAAACGCAGAACGGAAAGCGCAAAACGGAAAACTGTTTTTTCACGATGTTCCAATGATCAAGGGCCTATCCGTGCTAAAGGTCCTTTCTTTTGCCCTTAATGCAAGACGGCTGGTGAAAAAAGAGCGCTTTGATGTTATACACAGCTTCGAGCGCACGCTCTATCAGGATATATACAGGGCGGGAGACGGTTGTCATAAGGAGTGGCTGATACAACGTGCCAAGTATGAGCCGCTCTGGAAAACTATTCTTGTGCGAATGAATCCGCTACACTGGGCATTTTTGTGGATCGAAAAGAGGCTTTTTGCCCCCGAAAACACCAAAATCGTTATTGCCAATTCCAGGCGTGGCAAAGAAGAGATCATAAAGCATTACCATTTTCCAGAAGAACGCATTCAAGTCATTTATAATGGAGTGAACACCAGTCGTTTTAATCCTGCCAATCGAGAAAAGTATCGATCGGCCGTAAGGATGGAGTTAGGGCTTTTTGATTCCGATCGTGTTATTCTCTTCCTGGGCTCGGGCTTTGAACGAAAAGGACTTTCCTTCGCACTGGAAATGCTTGCAGGGTTAAGCGATTCTCGCATCAAGCTCGTGGTGGCAGGGAAAGACAACCCCCAAAAATACAGAAAACTGGCAAACCAATTTGGGATCAAGGATAGAGTCATTTTTATAGGCCCGACAAAGGAGCCTGAAAAGCTCTACGCTGCTGCGGATGTTTTTTTTCTCCCAACAATATACGAACCGTTCAGCAATGCCTGCCTGGAGGCAATGGCTTCAGGGGTGCCTGTGGTAACGACTCGAGTGAACGGCGCTTCGGAATGGATCAGGGAGGGCATAGATGGGTATGTCATAGATGATCTCGGAGATATGTCATCATGTAGGAGTAAATTGGCTCAATGCCTGGGCCAGATTTCTTGCAAGGCCGCAGATACGAGAAGATTTCAGCTCTCGTGGCAAGAGCACGTGGAAGCAGTGAAATCGATCTATGATGGTGTCTTTTGTATTCGGGCAGGGGGTTAGTCACGTTTATGTTAACATTCTTGAAATGTGCGGGCATGGCGTTTGATACGCCGCCCTTTGTCGGGGGCGGAATTGAGGTAGCCAATGAGGGGAGACTTTCAAGAGCCAGGAAGTATTTTCTTGAGAACTATAACAATGTTGTCACCTGGCTCGTTTGCCTCTATATCCTGATTCTGCCGACAAGATTCCTTACCACTATTAAAGATTTCCTTTGTATAAGCTGTCTTTGCCTTTGGTTTGGTAGAATGGTGTTAGAGAAGAAACTACTCTTCAAAAGAACTCCTCTTGATATTCCCATACTCATATTCGGGGCACTTATAGTGGCATCCATATTTACTTCCATATCCCCCTGGAAAACTGCTGACCAGATCAGGGGCGAATTTCTAAAAGTCTTTGCCGTATTCTATTTTTCTGTCAACAACATAAACACGACCCGGCAGATAAGAACCGTTATCACATGTGTAGTATGGACGAGCCTTATTTATGCTCTTTATTCCGTAACGGGCTCAACTCTTTTAGGTGTTCATGTTGTCGGCAAGGGGGGACTGATTGATTTCCCGGGAGGTCAAGTGGCGGGTCTGTTTATCAATATCTTTATTGGATTCCTGATAGCAAGTTTTTGCTACACGAACGATATCAGAAAGAGAGTACTTCTCGGTTTCATCATTTTTGCAAACATTGCGGCACTGTATGTTGCAAGCACTCGAGCTGCCGTTGTGGCTCTATTCTTTCAGCTAATATTGTTTTTTAGAGATTCACTGAAAAAAGTTGCTCTGGTAATTCTTGGCTTTGTTTGTCTCCTTATTATGTTGCCTTGCCATAGCATCTGGCATGGAGACGATATTGGCATTCGCGTGTTTCATGATTTTTTTCATAAGTCACCGGAAGAACTCTACAAAGGTGGAAGCACAACCGACAGGATTGCTTCTTATAAATATCACCTGAGCATCATTAAAAAAAACCCGCTTTATCCCCACGGCTGGGGCCGTTTTTATGCCAGCAAAAGGAAACTTCTGTATACTGTTAGATCGTATGACCCTCTTTCGGCATATCTTAGCATCTGGTTTCAACTTGGCTTGCAGGGCCTTCTGGTATTCATCTTTCTCTTCTACAAATTGATAAGGATTTTCTGGGTTAATAAGGATGATGAAAACGGGGCTCTGTTTGCTGGATTTCTCCTGATGACGGTCGGCTTTGCTGTGAATATTGCATTTGGTGATTTCTATGGTGACTCTCAGGCTCTTATGCTCTGGCTCCTTTCAGGTATGGGGGTAGGCTTGTATCTAAACCCTGAAAAAGTGAAAGTCGAAAATAAGTAGATAGATCAAGCTGATGTCGAAACATAAGATAGATCTTTTCCTGATCAAGTATCTGTTCAAGTTGGTCCAACGAATTCACAGACGCGAGAATGTCTTCGATCTGAACGATATCCACAAGATTCTTATTATCAATACTACGGCAATTGGTGATACCTTGATGTCGACACCCGCAATACGAGCTATTCGCAGATCGTATCCTGACAGTCGAATTATAGCTATGGTCAGCCCTGCTGCGAAAGAGGTGCTTTCAGCCAATCCGCATATAGATGGTTTCATTGACCACAGGGGCAAAGTAGACATTGCCTATCTTTTAAAC
>QMMV01000081.1 GCA_003647435.1 Deltaproteobacteria bacterium
AATATCCAGGATACTGTTTTTTCTCAACGCTCAGTAATGCTCTCAGACAGTGAGCCAGTCTCCAATCGGATGGCCTGTCCGCTCCGTATGTCTGTTTTTTTAAAAGAGCTAAAGTGTTACGATGTTTGAACATATTGTAACAATATAGGCTTTTGAAAACATCATCGCATGCTCATTGTGGTGTCTATTTTTGAAAGCGCTAAAGTGATACAAATTTGGGTATCTATGTTTCGCACAAACCATGCCAGATATAAAAGTCTCCCGAATTAATTGAAATGACATATAAGCACCTGAAAAATATAGGGATACCCGGAGTATTGATCAAATCTATTCTAAACAACCCCTCCCTTACCGTACTGGGACGTGTGTAGAAAAAGACACTTTATGGCACCAGATTGTGTTACTTTTGCAACAAGATCGCGCCCCCTCGTCGCATTTATGTCTTTATATCCGATTCGTTAGATTAATAGAATCACAAACTTCTTGCATTTGGCAAGATCCTCTGATAAATTTCCGCATGCTCAAACAAAGTGCCTTTGAGCGGTTATCGATACGTTTCAGGCAAAGGGAAAGTGAGTTAGGCAAGAGCCCATAAAGACCTTTAGGCACCTTAGCTCACTGCAATTTAAGCGGGGGTATCTTGCTTGCTAACGTTCTAAGCAGCGCGGTTCTTGGTGTTGACGCTTATGTTGTTGAGGTGGAGGTTGACATCAGGCGTGGCCTGCCGAGTTTTCAGACAGTGGGCCTTCCGGAGACTGCTGTTAAGGAAAGCAAAGATCGGGTAAAATCAGCTATCAAGAATTCTGGTTACAGGTTTCCCGACGATCGCATCACTGTTAACCTGGCACCGGCAGATATCAAGAAAGAAGGAACCGGTTTCGATCTCCCCATAGCCATTGGCATCTTGGTTGCCATGGGTGTTGTTCCGCAGGATATCGTTTCTGAATATCTCATCTTGGGTGAGCTTTCTCTTGACGGGCGCATCAAGCGGGTAAAGGGGACACTCCCTATCGCATTGTTGGCTGAAAATTCAGGGCTTCGTGGCGTCATAGTGCCCAAAGGCAATGCCCGAGAAGCGGCTGTAGTAAAAGGAATAGACGCCCTTCCGATCTCAACTCTGTCCGAGCTTGTGGAGTTTTTGTGTGGTCTCAGGGCCATACAGCCGGAATCAATCGATATTAAAAGTATTTTCGAAAAAACAGCATCTGATGACATCGACTTTTGTGAGGTAAAAGGACAGGAACATGTCAAACGTGCCCTGGAAGTAGCCGCAGCAGGAGGACATAACGTTATTATGATAGGCCCGCCTGGTGCCGGCAAGACGATGCTGGCCAAGCGACTTCGGACTATCTTGCCTCCTATCAGCTTTGAAGAAGCCGTTGAGACGACAAAGGTATATAGCGTGGTCGGAATGCTCAACAATGACCAGGCCTTGATTACAAGGCGCCCCTTTCGTTCCCCCCACCATACTATATCAGATGCAGGTCTCATAGGCGGTGGCCACATTCCGCGCCCCGGCGAGGTTAGCCTTGCCACAAACGGGGTACTTTTTCTCGATGAGCTTCCCGAGTTCAAGAAAAATGTGCTTGAGGTCTTGCGTCAACCCATGGAAGACGGCTCTGTAACTATTGCCAGAGCCCTTACGAGCATTACCTACCCGGCCAGTTTTATGCTTGTAGCTGCAATGAATCCCTGCCCGTGCGGATATTTTTCTGATCCCAATCATGAATGCACATGCACTTATGGGAGGATTCAGAAGTATCGGTCAAAGGTATCCGGCCCTCTCCTGGATCGTATAGATATCCACGTGGAGGTACCTGCCGTCCCCTATAAGGAGCTGGCCAGTAAAGACGAAAGCGAGACATCTGCAGCCATCAGAGAGAGGGTAAATCGGGCCCGCGCCATTCAGTCTGAAAGGCTCAAACGGACTAAGATTCACTGCAATGCCCAGATGAACAACCGGCAGATCAAAAAATATTGTTCCACAGATCGTGAGGCACATAGCCTCCTTGAAGCCGCTATCGATAAACTCGGGCTTTCTGCTCGTGCCTTCAGCCGTATACTTAAGATAGGAAGAACTATTGCAGATCTTGAAGAAGCGGCTGACATCGAGGTTCATCACATCTCGGAAGCGATTCAGTATCGCAGCCTTGACAGAGCAGACCTGTCTGGCTGAGGACAAAGACGATTAGATTTGACGTAACACTTTAGCTCTTTTAAAAAACAGACATATGGAGCGGACAGGCCATCCGCAATAATATTTTCACAAATCTAAACTGATACGATTTGACAAAAAAGGCCTTCCGAGATAACAGATTCGCCTTAGCCTAAAACCTGGACTTTTGCTAAAAGGAGCCGGTCAGATATTCCAACTCGGGCGAAGCGCCCAAGCTTTTAGGAAGAAGATAAAAGAGGGATAGCGTATGAAAAATTATTATATCGGCATCGATGCAGGTTCTGTGAGTGTAAACGCTGTTGTAATTGACAACAATAGGGAATTGATTCTTGAGTATCCTTATAAAAGACATTTCGGCAGGGTGGAAAAATCTGTTGTTGAGATCCTGACGGAATTATATGAGCGTTTTAGCTCGGAAAAAATAAGGGCGCTGGCCTTTACCGGGAATTACGGAAGAATAATAAGTGAAAGAATAGGCGGATTTTATGAGTTTGAATCTATTTCTCAAATTCTTGGCTCCGTGTTTTTGGAGCCCGATGTAAGGACTATTATAAGTATGGGGGGACAGGACACTGCCTTATTTATCCTCAACAATCATGGCGGCAAGTGGGAACTGGATGACTTCAATACAAACACCCCCTGTGCCTCCGGTACCGGCTCATTCATTGACCAGCAGGCAGAAAGGCTGGCATCATCCATGTATGGAAAAGAAATAGATATGTCCGAGACTCATATTAATAAGATCCTGCAGGATTTTATCAAGTTGGGTCTAAGCAGCAGGAAGCCTGCCAGGGTAGCCTGCCGTTGCACTGTCTTTACCAAGTCAGACATGATCCACCTCCAGAATAAGGGAGAAAAGCTTGAAGATATCATTGCCGGGTTGCACATTGGGAATGCATCCAACTACTTAAGCACTATTGTTTCTAATCGAATATTGCCAAAGCCTATAGTGTTTATCGGCGGTTTGGCGCTCAACCAGCTACAGGTAAATGCCTTCAGGTCTCATTTTCCCGATCTGATAGTTCCCAGGCACTTTACCTCTGTTGGCGCAATAGGCGTCGCTCTTCAGGCAAAGGAATCGGGCATTGTCAATAAGCCCAATCTGCGTGAACTCCAATCTCTGACAGAAAAAGGGACGTCGTCATTTTTCTCTGCCCCCAGATTGCAGTTGGTGAAAACAGATTTTCCGGAAGATAATCGAGTACGAAGACAGCCGAAAAGGACTGGAAGGATTCCAGCATTTTTGGGAATCGACATAGGTTCAACCACAACCAAATATGCCCTTATCAATAAAGAACGGCAAATAATAGACAAAGAATATCGCCAGACAATGGGAAAACCTATTGAAGTAACACAAGATCTCCTAAAGGTACTAAAAGGTCGGCTTGGAGAGCAGGTCGATATTAAAGGAGTGGCAACCACAGGTTCAGGAAGGATGGTTGTTGGCGATTTCCTTAATGCAGACCTGATTATTGACGAGATAACAGCTCACGCCAGAGGTGCCGTTGAAATCGACCCGCAAATCGATACGATTTTTGAAATAGGGGGACAGGACAGTAAATACATTTCTATTTCTAATACCTATCCGCTCGATTTTGACATGAACAAGGTCTGCGCGGCAGGTACAGGAAGCTTCCTGCATGAGCTGGCAAACAAAAATGGTATCAATATAGTGGGAGAATTCCAGGACATAGCTCTATCGTCAGAAAATCCTGTCAGGTTGACCGAAAGATGCACCGTCTTTATGGAATCCGATCTTGTATCTTACAGGCAGCAAGGTGCCAAAGAGAATGATCTTATTGCAGGTCTCTGTTATGCCATTGTCTATAATTACCTGAACAGGGTCGTTGGAAACAAAAAAATAGGCGACAGGATTATGTTCCTTGGGGGTCCTTCTCTGAACAAGGCTATAGTGGCGGCCTTCGAAGCGGTCCTGGGCAAGGGGCTCTTAGTGCCAAAGCACAGGGAAGTACTGGGTAGCTTTGGGGCTGCCATCAGTGTACAGGAAAAGATGCTGAAAGAAAATAAACAGGTATCCACCTTCAGGGGGATGGATGATGCAATTAATGACAAACTCGATTACATAGAAACTATATGCCATGCAGACCCGCGCTGCCACAATGAATGCAAGTTGAAGATTTATAATTTTAGCGGAAGAAAAAGCATATGGGGTGGAGAGTGTGGCAGGTATGAAATCAGGGGCAGCTATGGGGAGAAAAAGGAGGATTACTTTAAATTAAGACATACTATCTGGGAAAAGCATCTGGAAGGTCTTTATTATGAGTTAGGAGACATGAAAAGAGGTGAAAAGGGAGAAAGCACAGCCATCTTCGAAATTGATGGAAAGCCGACTGTCGGGATGCAAAGGGCATTATACAATCACCAGTTAGCTGTGTTCTGGGCGAGCTTTTTTGACAGATTGGGGTTTAAACCTGTATTCACGCCAAAGACCAACGATCGCATCTCAAAATCAGGTATTGAATCAATGACAACTGAGACATGCTTTCCGGTTAAGGTCTCACACGGTCATGTCAAACACTTGATCGGTAAGACACGATACCTGTTTCTTCCAAACATTATCGATTCCGCCTCCAAAAAAGTGGGCAAGAACAATTTTTATTGCCCGATGGTTCAAGGAAATGAATATATGGTGAGAACGGCTTTGGGGCTCAAGGAGACAGAGGTGCTAAATCCCTGTGTTCACCTCAACTATGATCCGGATTTACTGAGTGCCGAATTGTATGAACAGATTGGCAAAGCCTTGAGGGTAAGCCTGAGGGAAATCAGGGAGGGATTAGATGTGGCCTTCAGGAGACAGGAAGAATTTGAACGCGAGATGTATAAGAAAGGCACTCAGATACTTTCATCCCTCAGAAATGATGAGCCGGTGGTTGTTGTCACCGGCAGGCCGTATAATCTTTATGACGAAAAACTGAATTTGAGGATTGGGCAGAATCTGGCCAAAATAGGCATAACAGCCCTCCCTCTCGATTTCTTCGATACCAGAGATATTGATTTGTCAGACTTTCCGAACATGTACTGGGCTTATGGCTGTCAAATATTGAAGACTGCAAAGCTGATAAAGATGACGCCAAACTTCTTCGGCCTGCATCTGACGAACTTTAGCTGCGGCCCGGATTCGTTCAACGAGCATTTTTACAAATTTATAATGGGAAACAAACCTTATCTCATAGTCGAACTGGATGAGCACACCGGGGTGGCTGGTGTTATGACAAGGCTTGAGGCATTCAAAAACGTGATCCTCTCTGTTCAAGAGAGCGAAGCCACACAAAACGAGACTACTAAGCTTACAGTGATGGCATCTTGAAAAATGGAAAAAGTATATCAATTAGACGCCTTTAGAGCGATTTCAGAACGCGTTGGGAAATTTAATGTTGAAGGCAAAAGGCTGTTGATCCCGGAGATGAACAGGATCGGGAGCCATCTTATGGCAGGAGTCTTTCGCGGCTTTGGCATAAATGCCTCTGTCATGGAAACGTACAAGGGCCTCGATCTCGGGAAAAAATTCACATCAGGCAAAGAGTGTTTCCCGTGCGTTGTAACCCTCGGGGATATCCTGCTATTTATGAAAAAAGAAAAAGAAAGGCTTGGAGCCAGGTTTGATCCTGAAAAGTATATGTACTTTATGCCGGAAGCAAGCGGGCCCTGCCGTTTCGGCATGTACAACAAGTATCACAGGATAGTCCTTGATTCCATCCCTGGTTTAGAGAAAGTGAGAATTGCCACCCTAACCTCCGATGATGCCTATTCTGTGAGCGGTCTGATACCACAAGCGAAGATACAAGATTTCAGAAAAGTGGCTTATGTTTCTCTTATAATCGGTGACGTGCTTGACAGGCTGTTGTGGAAGATCAGGCCATATGAGCGAGAAGAGGGAATGGCCGACAAATTTATTAGTGAGGCAACGGAGCGAATGGCAGAGTCTTTTGCTCAATATTCCCCCAAAAAGCCCATCTCCAGTATCCTTGAGGAGTTGGCAGAAATTGTTCAGGAAGGCAAGAAGATTGTTGATCCCAACATTCCCCAGAAACCTCTCATAGGTATAGTGGGAGAAATCTATGTGAGGACACACCTTAAATCCAATCAGGATACCATTAGAATGCTGGAAAAATACGGTGCCGAGGTAATCAACGCCTCGGTCGGGGAGTGGATAAACTATACTACCTATGACCAGGCAAGACTGGCAAAAGTTGCGCTGAAATTGAATCTTAAGGCGTTTAATCTGAAAGAAGCGAAGGAATCTTTCTTAAAGTACTTAAAATATACTCTCAATCTCCTTTACCAGTACAGACAACAAACAAAGGTGTATCGGGTGGTTCGCAATTATGTCGATATTGAAGAAGACCACAAAATAGGCCATTTGGAAAAGGTATTAAAAAAGGATAACACGTTTTCCTTTGAGGTTGGAACCGAAGCCTGTCTGAGCATTGCAGCGGCCTTGGAGTACGCCCATGCAGGATACAACGGGGTGGTAAATATCTTTCCCTTTACCTGCATGCCAAGCAATCTTACTTCATCTATCCTCAAGCCGTTGATGGCAAAGAAAAATATCCCTTTCATCGATGTCTCGTATGATGGTTCCTTTCAACCAGGCAGAGAGGCGGCCCTAAGAACATTTATGTATCAAGCCTATCAACACTTCAAGAGACACGGCCGGCCTTGAATCTGAAAGGATTCACGGTCAAGACCGGAACAGTTGCGTTCTTGATGACATAGTCGGCCACACTGCCCATAAGCAAATCATCACGTCTTTTTCTACCATGCGTACTCATGATAATGAGGTCAACACCCTTTTCATTGGCAAAGTTTAGAATCTCCTCAGGAGGATATCCGATTATAACCCTGGTTTCGTAATTCGGGAAATCGCTCATGTGTTTCCGGCAAAACTCCTCCATCTGCCTTTCTCCTGCCTTAGTAACTTCGGCCATCGTATTCATCAAGACAGCACGCTGAACACTGATCGTTGTCAGGTAGGATATATCTCGTACCACAAACAAGAGGTAGAGTTTTGCATCAAACTTCCGTGCTGCATCCAATGCGTAGGGGAAAACCGCTTCCGAGCATTCTGAAAAATCGACCGGGAAAAGTATCTCTTTGAAGATTTCCATAGTGTGCTCCTTTTAACGTGGCATGCTCTCTCTCGAGTTAATTAACGAAAAGATGCGTTTAGGCAGAATTCGAATTTCGAAATCAGAATATCGAAACCCTGGCCCGGACCCGGCCTATATCCTTGCTAAGCTGATTCGAGCACGTCGCGCCAGGGCGGGCAAACTCAAATATCACGTGACAGAATCACCGCGGCTAACTTACTGAGAGAACAGCGGTTTTGTCACTGGAACAGTCGTGCTTCAGTTATAGCTTTGGATTTCGTATCAGTTTAGCTTTTTGAAAATATGATTGCGGACAGGACATCCGATTGGAGACCGTCTCAAACTCGAGCCCATGCCTGCCGGCAGGCAGGTAACTGAGCGTAAAGAAAAAACAGCGCTTAGAAGTTCAAATAACATCCATTCGCTCACAATATCAGTTATCGTCAAGGGTGAATATCCAGGATACTGTTTTTTCT
>QMMV01000082.1 GCA_003647435.1 Deltaproteobacteria bacterium
GCGCTGTTTTTTCTTTACGCTCAGTTAGGCTCGAGTTTGAGACGGTCTCCAATCGGATGGCCTGTCCGCAATAATATTTTCAAAAAGCTAAACTGATACAAAAGACCAAAATTCTCTTGAACCCAATCTTCCACGATTCCACCATTCCATTATTCCAATTGTGAGCGAAGCCAACTAAGTTCGGTTTTTGAAAACATCATCGCGTGCTCATTATGTCGATTTTCAAAAGAGATAAAGTGCTCCAGATAGTCTATTTATGGTAGTGAATGAAGACCTTGACATTTGTGTTTATTCTGTTTATTGAGCTAATTAGGCTTGCTGTAAAGGCCGCTGATTTTTTTGGCGGATCGGAAAGCTGGTTTTAACTCAAGGTATCAGCTTCGCTGTCTCAAAAAATAGACGCAATTTTCAAAGGGTTAAAATGCTGCACCTCAACAAGGCGAGCATACACAACAGGCTCAAAAAATTGTAGCGGAAAGGAGTTTATAACGTGGAAATCGTCGTTTTGCTCAAGCAGGTTCCGGATACAGAAACCCTGATTCAGATCGCCGAGGACATGACTTCTATTAAGACCGAGGACATCAAATGGGTGATTAATCCCTACGATGAGTACGCTGTCGAAGAGGCTTTGCGGATCAGAGAGCGTCAGGGTGAAGGTAAAGTTACCATTCTCACCGTGGGGTCCGAAAAAGCCGCAGAGTCTATCCGTACCGCTCTTGCTATGGGTGCGGACGAGGGGATACTCATCAGTGATGCGGTGGCACAGCAGAGTGACGCGCTTGGCACTGCTAAGATTCTGGCCGCAGCCATCAAGCAAATTCCTTGCGATTTAATTATCGCAGGTTTGCGGTCGGTCGATGATGACTGTTATCAAGTCCCGGCTGCTGTTGCTGAGATTCTGGAAATTCCGCACATTTCGACGGTTGTCAAAGAAGAGATCTCCGATGGAAAGATAAAGTGCGTGCGGACTGTTGAAGGAGGAACAGAAGTTATAGAAGCCGATCTTCCTGCAATCTTTACGGCGCAGAAAGGTATCAACGAACCGAGATATGCATCACTTCCCGGCATCATGAAGGCTAAAAGGAAGCCCATTGTGAAAAAGACACTGTCTGAGCTTGATATAGACGTCACCGATGTGGGAGCGGACGGGGCGAAATGCACTATTAAAAAGTTGTATTTCCCCCCGGAAAGGCCGCCTGGCAAGGTTATCGAGGGGGAAACCATCGAAGAAAAAGCGGCCAAGCTTGTGAAGCTTCTGAGAGAAGAAGCAAAGGTTATTCAGGTTTAGAGACAATGGTAGAACAGGGAATCGCTTACGCGGCTCAATACGCTTTTTCGTTTACGGAAAATAATTGATAAAAGGCGAATACCGATAGACGGTGAACGAAACGAGCGGCACAACCATAAACTGGTGAATGTATGAACGTAACGGATAGCGCGACCGTCAACCGTCACACGTAAAAAGGAGAGAATAAGATGGAACAGGGTGTTTTCGTAGTTGCAGAACATGCGGATGGTAGATTTCGAAAGATGGCTTACGAGGTTGTTAGTGAAGGCCGGCGGCTGGCTGATTCGCTTGGCAAGGCGCTAACGGCCATCGTAGTTGGTTCCGGTATAGAAGATACGGCCTCGGAGCTCGGGAAATACGGCGCGGATAAGATTCTAATTGCCGACGACCCTGCGCTAAAAGATTACGCAACAGATACATACGTTGATGTTCTTTTCGACCTCGTAAAAGAGAATGACCCTCAAGTATTACTTCTAAGTGCATCGATGCAAGGTAAAGATCTCGCTGCCCGGCTCTCTGCAAGGCTGAACGCTGGACTTGCCATGGAGTGCATTGATTTAAGACTCGAAGGAAGTAACCTGATTGCAACCCGGCCTATGTACGGAGGCAAGGTATGGGCTGAAGTTGCTATCGCAGGGAAGCCGCAGATGGCGGCCATCCGGCCGAACGTGATGAAAGTCGAAGAAGTCCAGAGGGCGGGTGTTGTGGAAAAAGTCTCAGTTAATATCCGCCCGGCAAGAACGAGACTGTTAGAAAAGAAACTGGAAGCCACAAAGAAAGTAGATCTTACCGAAGCCGATATCATTGTATCAGGTGGACGCGGAATGGGTGGCCCTGACTTCAGCGTCCTGGAGGAACTGGCCGAACTCTTAGGCGGGGCTGTCGGGGCATCGAGGTCCGCCGTCGACGAAGGCTGGCGTCCCCAATCAGATCAGGTAGGACAAACTGGAAAAGTCGTTTCCCCAAGCCTTTATATCGCGTGCGGTATCTCGGGAGCCATTCAGCACATAGCCGGGATGGGAACATCCAAGTGCATCGTGGCCATTAACAAGGATCCGGAGGCTCCTATCTTCAAAAAAGCCGATTACCAAATCGTAGAAGACCTTTTCAAGGCCGTTCCTGCCATCACGGCAGAGATAAAGAAACTCAAAGCGTAGCAGAAGTTGACTTGCCTGGTGTCGGAATAACAGGAACAAGAGCAAGGCGATTTCTCCGCCTTGCTTTTCCTTTTTTGAAATGACCTGAAATTTACGCTACACGATTGGCGATTCCGAATCACGGGGCTTACCTTGAAGTTGCGAAGGGATGTTCTGACCGATTCATTTACTGCAGTGTTGCAAAGCCGAAGAGGACCCCGCAGAAACCGGCAGCCAGTGAATACGACTTAACGGGAATGAGGTTATGAAAAGCCTTAAAGAACGAATCCTTGACTCAGCCCAGCAGGATCTGGAAGAGATTGAAACAGCCCTCGTTGAAAATCTCAAGCCTTATCTTCCTCTCGTTTCTCATATAGCCAGATACATTATGTTCAGTGGAGGGAAAAGGATACGTCCCCTTCTTACAGTCCTCTCGGCACGATTGTGCGGCTATGAGGGAGATTATGATAAGACACTGTCGGTTGTCTTTGAATATCTCCATGCTGCTACCCTGCTCCATGATGATATAGTCGACAGTGCCGAAATTCGACGGGGAAATCCAGTTGCCCATTTGATCTGGGGGAGTCCAGCCACTGTCTTGGTAGGAGATTTCCTGTTTGCCTGTTCCTCTACTATTGTCACACACACCGGTCATATTGCTATCATTGACACCCTTGCCCGCACCCATGCCGAGATGTCTCAAGGTGAGATCGAAGAGCTTCTGCATACGAAAGACGCGACCATGGAGGAAGGGCAATACATGGAAATAATCAAGCGCAAAACCGCCTGGTTGATGCGAGCAGCGTGTCAGGCTGGGGCCCTCCTTGCGGGGGCACCTGAGCACGAGGTGGAGGCGCTGGCTCAATATGGATATAACCTGGGAGTCGCTTTCCAGTTAGTTGACGACCTGCTTGATTATACGGCAGACCGCCATGTGCTCGGCAAAGCTACGGGAGGAGATTTGAGAGAGGGAAAATTAACACTCCCTCTAATACATGCACTGAGTCGCGCCTCGACCAAAGACCGCAGTTACATGGAGACCATCATTCAGCACGAAGAGATCGACGAAAAAGATGTCGATAATATCTCAAAGCTTATTAGCAAGTACGGCGGGTTCACATATACCAGGAGGCGCGCTGAAGAATACATTAATAATGCAAAGAGCTATCTTGAAGTTTTTGATTCTTCGGAAGCCCGCTGCCTCCTTGAAGACCTGGCCAATTATGTACTGGAGCGTAATATGTGAAGGGACGTGTAGCTACTCAGGTCTTCAGGTTCAAGGTTAGCTGTTAGCTATTTGCGTGCGCCATTAGCTTTGTTAATTGTGGCCTTGTCCTGCCTACGATGCACTGCCTACGGACTTTGGTTTGCTCATTCTTGATTTTCTGTTGATGCAACCAGCTTCTTGATATCTTCCGTTCTATCTTTGTGAACAATCAGACTCCTGTTTCCGGCTCGTACAATCACCAGGTCTTTGATCCCGATGAGCATGACTGTTTCGCTGGGGTCTTGACAGAATATCAGGTTATCCGTTGCATCCAGGGTTATAGTCCTGCCCCGGCACCAGTTCCCGGCTCTATCGCGGGGCAGATGGTCTTTTAATGCCAGCCATCCTCCAACATCGCTCCAGGAGAATTTGGAGGCGACACAACGAATATTCGATGCTTTTTCCATCACCGCAAAGTCAATCGAAATTGGATTGAGCCGTCGAAACGCTGCGCTGATAGCGTCATCCCACTCGGCAGTCCGATCAAGGGCTGCCACCCGCGATAGCTCTTTGAAGTGGGCCGGAAGGTGTCTCTGAATCTGTTTCAGGATAGCATCCGTAGCCCAGACAAACATACCGGAGTTCCAGTAATATTTTTGGGATTTCACATAGCGCAGTGCAGTTTCGAAATCCGGTTTTTCCTTGAAACTAAGCAACTCGAAATGTTCGACACCATTGTCGTCGGCAACTTTTCTGCCGACTTCTAAGTAGCCATAGCCGGTAGCCGGAAAATCCGGGGGGATCCCAAAGGTGTAAAGGACATCCTTTTTACGAGCCACGGCAACCGCCGAGAGGACTGCTTGCCGAAATACCTCTGCTGGTTCAATAAGGTGATCTGCGGTGAGCATTATCATGACCGGGTTTCCAAAACGTTTGCGGCACAGGGCTGCTGCAAGAGACACAGCGGCAGCGGTATCGCATCTTACGGGCTCTCCGATGATATTTTCTACTGGAAGCCGAGGAAGTTGTTTTTTTACGGTTTCAACGTGTGCTACGTTAGTTAATACAAGAACCCGCTCAGGGGGAACAAGCTTACAGGCTCGATGAAAACTCAACTGCAACAGTGTTGAGTCGCCGAACAAATCAAGAAACTGTTTAGGAATTTTGCTGGTACTAAGCGGCCAAAACCTAGTTCCCACGCCCCCAGCCATAATAACGGCGACCATGTCCGGGCTTTTCTTCTTCATATTCAATCTTGTGGTAAGCCCCTTTCTTTTTCCTGTCGTAACACTTTAGCTCTTTAAAAAAACAGACATACGGGACGGACAGGCCATCCGCAATAATATTTTCAAAAATCTAAACTGATACTTCCTGTCTATAAAACGCCAAACTATATCCGGCCGAAGTCGTCTTCGAGACGCTCGATATCATCCTCGCCAAAGTAGTCGCCCGTTTGAACTTCAATGAATGCCATATCCTCGCTGCCGGGGTTCATGATACGATGGGCGGCCCCCACTGGAATGTCTACCGATTGCCCGGTGTTGAGGTGAAGTTGCTGATCGTTAAGTGTGACAACTGCCTCACCCTTTATCACATACCAGTGCTCTGACCGATGATGGTGCCGCTGAAGGCTCAAACGCTTGCCGGGATAGACAACAATCCGCTTCACCTTATGGTCCGGTTTATCAGAAAGAACCTCATAGTAACCCCACGGACGATGGCTTCCCATGTTATTCAGAGTCATAAGCATGTCCTTTCTTGCTGTTTACATAGGCCAAGATCATAAAATTTGTCCTACTCCGATAATTATCAAAGGCACGCATTTCAGATAACGTTTCGAGTGTCTCTGAAGTCCTGCGAAGCAGGATTTAGGCGTAGGTGCGAAGCACCGAAGCCAGATACGCTCTGTTAAGCGACGCGCCATAGTTCATAGTAGCTTTTTCTCTTTTAGATGTCGAGTTATCGTCTCTACAAACTCCCTTCCACTTTCAAGTATTTCTTCAGCCTCTCGCTTGGCTATCACGAATGTGTATTCGTAATCTCCTATCTGCCTTTTCTCAAACGCTTTATTTAGTTCTTTCCCCATTTCTTTTGGGAAAATGCCTGTTTTGACAAATTGTTCTCCGAAACCGGAAATTACACCTTTATGAGATGAAAACGATAGGTTCTTTGTGAGCAGCATGGCTTGTGCAGAATAGAACATGGCGTAGTATGTCCTTGAAACTGAGGATTCATAGTCACCTTCTTCAAGAAGTATTTCAGCACTTTTGAGATACCTCTTTGCCCTTTCGATTAGGGAGCTTACTTCTTTCATGCAGGCACTCCTTCTCTTCGCACATTTATGAGCAACGGGCTGTTAATTGTGGAATAGTCTTTCTCAGAGACAGGATAAATTGATATTAACACTCCATGCTTTAGATTGATCTCTGTGATTACATCTATCATCCTATCAATTTCTTTTCCGGGAATGACTTTTCCTTCAAGAACAATAAGCACATCTATGTCTGAATCTTCAGTAGCATCTCCTCTCGCCCAAGAGCCATAGAGGATAATACCCTTCAACCTCTTTTCATACAAATTTTCAAGTTCCTCTCTAAATTCCTTGAGTATATTGCTTATTCTCATTTCTTCTCTTTTAATTTGATGGACGCTCCCATCGCTCTTGCCCGGTGTTGCATCAAAGTTTTCTTCCGCGACTTACACCGCTCTTTGGGAAAAAACTTGCAAATAATCAGTCTTCTGGACTGACAGTCACGCCCTGTGCGTTAAATGAAACCGGCCTGGAAGAGTCTCCTGCCAGATACAGGGTTTGAGTTGGAAAAGCGAAATCGATGCCCTCTTCGTTAAAGCGACGAAAAACCTCTTTGTTGAATCTTTCCGTGAAAGACAGGTAGTCCCAGTAGTTTGGAGGATGATACCAGTAAATCGCCATGATGTTTAATGAATAGGCATTCAGATCATTAAAATAGACCCTGGGCGGATAGTCCTTATGCATTCCCTCATGGTTATCTAACAGCTCTTTTACAATTTCAAGGGCCCGATCAATTTTCTCGGGGGGCGTGTCATAGGTAATGGTTATATTGGCGACTCGCCTAATATAGGGGCGTTTTCCGATGTTTTGAATGGTCTTGTTGGCAAGCTCTCCGTTCGGAATGGTGACAAGATGTCCTTCCAAAGTCCTGATTTTTGTTGAGCGGAATCCCACATCTTCGACCGGCCCGTCATGGCCGTCAATAACAATTCGATCACCCAATTCGAAAGGTTTGTCGACAAACAGAACGACAGAGCCAAAGAAATTCTTGATCGTGTCCTGGGCTGCCAAGGCAACAGCTAAACCGCCTATTCCGAGTCCTGCGATGACAGAAGTGATAGGTTTATCACTTAGTATTTGGACAACCTGAACTAGCGCCAGGATGACCACGGTCACGCGAAGGCTTTTTCGCACGACGGGTACGAGCATGTTATCAAGTTTACTCTCTGTTTTTTCAGCCATCCCGGCAAACCAGGTGCCCGGAACGTCTGCGAGCCAGAAAAGCATATAGCTTACACCGATGGTCAAAAGGACGGCGCTCAACGTGTCGGACACTTCCGCTACCTTGTCTTTCATCTCCAGGATCGTGAGACCAAGCACAATCCCGGCTGCTGCCGAAAGCAAAACCACGCCCTTGGCAACAGCAGTCAAGGTAGTAGCCATAACGGATCTTTGCCGTTTTTCTAAATTTATTGCAGACTTTTGCAAAATGTATTTTACAATTCTTCCCACAACAAAGGCAGCAAGGATGATCCCGAATAGCGCGACAATACGCCATAGCTTGTTTCCAAATACTTCAACTTCAACTATTGCATGAAAGATGTCCATGGGTTACCTCACGGCGAAATTCTAAGGCAAAAACAACCACCGCTATGAAAGCTCATGTATAACAATACCCGGCAACCGGCAATCTGTAATTGTACTTGTACCCCAACTTTCTCAATATTGTCAATGTCCAGAACAAAAACCTTGATGTTAACGCGTTTTAAGCATTTAAGAATTTGTTTGCTGCCGGCAGCATCCTTCCACAACCTTCTAAACACAACTCTCTCCAAATACCAC
>QMMV01000083.1 GCA_003647435.1 Deltaproteobacteria bacterium
CTTAGATATGATGACCGTTCGGGAGAAGAAGGGTCGGCTTGCAGGCCTTCGGGTCGCCATTATCGGTGACGTTGCCCACAGCCGCGTGGCACGGTCTAATATCGTTGGTTTCATGAAAATGGGGGCAAACGTTGTTCTGGCAGCTCCTCCCACCATGCTACCCCCGGGAATCGAGGTGCTTGGCGCCCCTGTTACCTATGACATCGATGAAGCGATTGAGGGTGCTTCCGTTATCATGGTGCTCCGCATCCAAAAAGAGCGACAGGAAGGCTTTCTGTTTTCTTCCGAGAGAGAATACGCTCGATACTATGGCCTTACGATGAAACGGCTTGACCGAGCAAAGAATGACGTCCTGATCATGCATCCGGGTCCTATTAACAGGGGGGTTGAGATCGCCCCCGAGATTGCAGATGGCCCGTGCTCGCTGATCCTGGAGCAGGCTGCCAACGGCGTCGCTTTGCGTATGGCCCTTCTTTATCTTCTGTTAGGGAGGCGATGAATCGCCAATGTCGAAATATTTGATTAAAGGCGGACGCGTTGTCGATCCGGAAACAGGCATAGATGGTGTCATGGAGATACTTATTGAAGATGGGAAAATAGCCGCAATCGCAAGTGCGAAATCGAAAACCGAAAATCGAAAATCGAAAATCATTGATGCTTCAGGGAAAATTGTTACCCCCGGGCTGATTGACATGCACGTCCATTTGCGGGAGCCCGGCCACGAATACAAAGAAACCATTGAAACAGGATGCCTGGCTGCGGCCCACGGAGGTTTTACGGCTATCTGTTGCATGGCCAACACTGTGCCGGTCAACGACAACCAGTCAGTGACAACCTACATTCTTGATAAGGCAAAAACGGCGGGGACAGTCCGTGTGTATCCAGTAGCGGCAATTAGCCGGGGGCTCCGCGGCGAGAGCCTGGCAGAGTACGGGGAGCTTAAAGCAGCAGGCGCTGTGGCTGTTTCTGACGATGGCAACCCCGTGATGAATGCTCATTTGATGCGCCGCGCAATGGAGTATGCAAAAGGATTTGGATTATTAGTCATTTCACATTGCGAGGACAGAAACCTCTCAGCCGGTGGCGTTATGAATGAGGGTATTGTTTCCGCCCGCCTGGGGCTTGCAGGCATACCGGCTGCAGCCGAAAGCATCATGGTAGCGAGGGATATTGTACTCTCTGAGCTTACAGGTGCCCCGCTTCATATTGCTCATGTCAGTACGGAATGCTCGGTACGCCTGATCCGCGATGCGAAGGAAAGGGGATTGCCGGTGACAGCCGAGACCGCACCACACTATTTTTCTTTAACGGAAGAGGCCGTTATGGGCTACGATACGAACGCCAAGGTATACCCGCCGCTTCGAACAGCAAGGGACCGTGAGGCTGTATGCAAAGGCCTTGCCGACGGCACCATTGATGTGATTGCCACAGATCATGCCCCTCACAGCAGTATTGAAAAAGATGTGGAATTCGATCAGGCAGCCAGCGGGATGATCGGGCTGGAAACCTCGATCCCCCTGAGCTTGAAACTGGTCGAGAGGGGCGTGCTCAGCTTGCGGGAGCTTGTTGTGAGGATGTCGGCCAGCCCGGCCCGGATACTTAACCTTGATGCCGTCGGGCTAAGGCCCGGCAACCCGGCAGATCTGACAATCATAGACCTGGAAAAGGAGTTTACCGTAGACAGCAACCAATTCTGCTCAAAAAGCCGAAATACGCCGTTTGACGGTTGGAAGCTCAAGGGGAAGGCGGTCCTGACGATGGTAGGCGGCAAGATAGTCTTTGACGCCATGTAGTATAGTCAGGTTGTCGGGGGGGGCGAGTGGGGAATTTTTGTTTGGGCAACGGCCAGTTGACAGGTGACAAATGGCAAATGACCCTGCAGACATCCTTGTCGTAGATGACGACCTGAGCATGCGGGAGATGCTCGAGGTGATGCTCACATCAGAAGGCTATAGTGTGGAGTGTGCAGAGGACGGCACGAAGGCTATTCAGATGTTGAAAAAAAAGGAGTACGATCTGATCATCTGCGACATCAGGATGGGTACCGTCGGAGGACTTGCCGTGCTTCGAGAGGCCAAGAATCTGTGGCCTGAATCGGTAGTTATCATGATTTCAGCGTTTGCAACTACCGAGACGGCCGTGAAAGCGATGAAGGGCGGTGCCTATGACTACATTCCAAAACCGTTCAGGGTAGACGAGGTTAAACAGACAATCCGCAATGCGCTGGAGAGCAGGACCCTTGAAAAAGAAAGGGAGCTTCTGGACGCAGAGCTGAGAAGGACCTTTCACTTCGGACGAATTGTCGGCAACAGCCCTGCCATGATGAATATATACAACACCATCAAGCAGGTAGCTGACACTCGAGCCAATGTGCTTATTACGGGAGAAAGTGGCACAGGTAAGGAATTGATTGCACGGGCTATCCATGAAAATAGTTCGAGACACGACAAGCCATTCACCGTCATCCACTGTGCTGGAATTACCGATACCTTGATGGAGAGCGAACTGTTCGGGCATCGAAAAGGGGCTTTTACAGGAGCGATTGAGCACAAGAAAGGGCTTCTTGAGGTAAGTGCCGGTGGAACGGTTTTCCTTGACGAAATAGCAGAACTTACGCCGATCATACAGGTGAAGTTACTCAGGGTTGTTCAGGAAAAGACCTTCAAGCCGGTGGGTGAGACCCGGGATGTTGAAGTAGATATCCGTATTATTTCAGCTACTAATAAAAGTCTGGAGGATGAGGTCATTGCAGGAAATTTCAGGGAAGACCTTTTCTATCGGTTGAACGTGATCCATATACATGTGCCTCCGCTCAGGGAGAGAAAAGAAGATCTTCCGGCCCTTGCGCAACATTTCCTGGAAAAATATGCCAGGGAAATGGGAAAATCGATCCACAAGCTTTCAACCTATGCCCTCGATATGCTCTCCCGGTACGACTTCCCGGGCAATGTCAGGGAACTCGAAAATATGATCGAGCGCAGTGTGGCACTATCAAAAACCAATATTATCCTTCCTGAAAGTCTTGTCCTTTCCACATACAAGAGGGCGGAAAGAGCGCCAGGCCGGGAAAACGATCTCTCCTATGACATACCGCCATCAGGCCTCGATCTGGATGCCGTTTTAGCAGATGTTGAAAGGGGCTATCTTGTGAAGGCGATGGAGATGACGGGGGGCGTCAAGCAAAAGGCTGCGGAATTGCTCGGGATCAGCGCGGAATCTTTCCGGTACCGGTTCGACAAATACAAAACGGGCTCATCAATAAGAGAAAGATCAAAAGAGCGTTGAAAATTCCCGCTCTCCTGTTGAAACTCCCCTGTCCCACACGGAATACCCCGTTCGTTGATCTGAATGGTTCAAACCCCAGGCAGGGCATATAGGCATAATTACCTGTAATCCTGGCGTTATTCACCGGCGGGTCTTAAAAAAGTGAACCGGCATTGAGTTTGGTATACAAATTGCTTGTCAGTAGAATTAGAATCATTAACTTACTCGAGAAAGAAGGAGGTGAAATACAAATTCCGAGATTTTAGACCCTGTATTCGATTTGAATCGATGTCCGAGAAAACGCACATTCGAAAAAAGGAGGTTTCAAGATGTTACAGAAACTGAGGAAGAAAAACGAAAAAGGTTTTACATTGATTGAATTGATGATCGTTATCGCGATCATCGGCATCCTGGCAGCCATTGCCATCCCTAATTTTATCAGCTACCGGAAACGCGCCTACGAAAGGTCGGCCCAGGCAGATCTAAAGAATGCCTACACTGCAGCAACCGCATATCTGACGGATAATCCCGCCACAACCATCACCATGGCTTCCCTGACCAACGCCGGTTTCAGATCCACGACCAATGTTGGCACGGGTGTCGCAGCTGCGGCCGCAGATGTGTTTACCATAACAAGTAAGCATGCAAGTGGCGACTATACCTTCAGCATCGACACTGAGGGTGCGATCACCAGCGGCAAATAGGACCCAATTTTAAGCAGAAGACCAGCGATGGAAGCGGTTCCGAGATTGTCGGGCCGCTTCCATCTTTTTTAGCCTGCGGACTACCTTTTGATAATTTGCATCGCGGGGCAGAAGTTTTAAGTAGGTGCGATAATATCGCTTCGCCTTGCATCTCATCCCCTTTCTGTCATAAGCCGCTCCAAGATAGTAGTAGAGTCTCCGATCCGGAGAAGTGATCGATTTGACCTTTTCAAGATGGTCTATTGCTCTGTCCATGTCGCCCAACTTATAGTAGGCTATCCCGATGTTTATCAAAGGGTCTTTTCCGGTCGGATTAATCTTGATTGCCCTCCGGTACTGGGTCAGGGCTTCTCTGAAATTATGCTCCATAAAATAGGTGTTTCCCAGCAGATTGTAATTGGCAGGATTGCGCGGGGATATGGCAATAGCTTCTTTCAAGTTTGCTTCAGCCAGGCTGTATTCTCTCAAAGCGTAGTAAACATAACCGATGTTGCCCAGGATTATTCCTCTGTCTTCAGCCGCAGGAGCCATCCAGTACGCCTTTTCAAACATCCTTAGCGAAGAGTCATAGTTACCTGCATCTCTGTGAGCGACTGCAAGGTTGAAGTACGGCCTGTAAGAGCCCGGCTTTTGGGCAACTGCATCTTTCCACAAGCTAAGTTCACTCAACCAGGAGAGATTCCTGTTGATGGTGCCGAAGCCATACCACTGCAGCAGAAGGCAGCAGGAAAGAAGGGAGATCGGCCTGAGGGCCTTTTTCCATCGGCCGTGCCATTTATTCCAGCTTATCACCAGCAAGTTACCCAGAATAATACAGAAACCGGCGGACGGCAGATAAAGATAGCGCTCGGCAACAAAAGTGCCTTCATCTGAAAGGGGTACGAGATTGAGTACGGGGGTCAGTGTCAGGACAATCCAGACAAACATAAAAGATGAGGCAGGTGAAGAATGATGGCTATAGTAGAGCAAAAGACAAAAACAGAGCACGATTGTCAGGGTCAGCCAGAAGACAGGATCAGCCATGGAGGAAACCAGCGTGGTCTCATAGTGGACCGTCAGATCCAGAGGGAGCACAAGAAGCCTGAAGTAGATGCTCAGGGTTTTCGGTACGGTGAGAATCCTCATCCACATAGATTCCCAGTGCATGAACTTGACGCCGTGGAAGGGAAGAACCATTGACCTTACAACAAGATAGCCGAAAATGACGATAAAGTACGGAGCAAGTCTGTAGGCAATGGTTGAAATCTTTTTCTTTTGTTTTGTCTGATCCCCAAAATATTGATAACATGCTATTGTGAACGGAAATGTAAAGGCATACTCTTTGCTCAAGAGAGAAAGTGAAAAGGCAAATAGGGAGAGGGCGTAACAGGGAAAATGGTTTGAGCGGGTGGCAAGGCTTTTTTTTGTCGCATATTCAAGGTAGAAAGCAAAGGCTAAGATATAAAAAAAACTTGAAACAACATTGTTTCGACCATTGATCCAGGCAACAGCCTCTGTGTGTACCGGATGCCACGCAAAACATAAAGCGCCCAGGAAGGCAACACTGCTATCGCGAAAAATGATTGCCGCTACCCAGTATACGCAAAGTGTGGTAAGGAGGTGAAAAATGATATTGGTCAGGTGATAACCGGCAGGATTCTGCCCCCAGAGATATCGATCAAGTAAAAAAGTCAGATTGGGAAGCGGCCTGTAGTACCCGGTGTAGCGGTCTTCAAAAAGGTTATCCTGGCAGGTCACCAGATGTTTGATGTTTTTCCACTGCCAGACATCATAGTGTTCAACGAACAGGGCCCTGTCATCCCAGACAAAATTGCCTTTCAGTGTATTGGCATAGGCGGCAAACGAGAGAATTGCGAGCAGCAAGAGGAGAAAAAAGGTTTTACATGTCTTTGTTTTTTCGCCTGACAATCTCATGCTTTTACCACTACCAGAGCGGTCAATCCTTGTAAAGTGCACCGCCATCAAACAAGAATCTCATGGACCTTAATCCATCTCAACATAATAGACTCCCGGCATTGGCGGGGCCTGCTGTTTTTGTGATCAGCTTTTTCGTCTATCTGCTGACAGCATCCCCGACTGTGTATCTCGGAGACAGCGGGGAGTTCATCGCAGCCGCTTTCTGCCTTGGCAATCCCCATAATTCAGGCTATCCGCTGTATGCATTGGCAGGGAAGATGTTCAGCCTGATTCCTATCGGAAATGTGGCTTTTCGTTTAAACCTGATGTCGGCCTTTTTTGGCGCCATGACCGTATGGCTGACGTGCAGGATTATCATGAAAACGACGCCGTCTTTTGTAGCCGCATTTTCCGCAGCCCTGCTGCTTGCATTTTCTTCAACACTATGGATGCAAACATCGTGTGCGGAGGTTTACACATTTCATGCCTTTTTTGTTGCTCTTATCATAACCATCCTTTTCTGGTGGCATGAAACCAGATCACTCGACCGGCTTCTGCTTTTTTCATTTGTAGTTGGGCTCAGCTTCGGAAATCACATGCAGACCGTGATGCTGGCCCCGGCGGTACTCGCTTTTATCATATGGTCGGATCGAAAGGTCTTGTTCAATGTCAGGAATTTTTTGTTGTTGGGCTTCTTCTTTGCGCTTGGTCTTTCCGTCTATCTTTATTTGCCTATCAGGACACATGCAGGGGCCGCCATTCACTGGGGAGAGCCTGATACCCTCCAGCGCTTTATCCAACATGTTGGTGCAAGTGAACACAGGCATCGTTACGTGTTGACCAAATCATGGGGCACATATGGGATGCGCTTCCTCGATGTAATCAGGGAAATGTATCTGCAGTACAACCTCCTGTGGGTGTTTGCAGTTATCGGGTGGATTAAACAAAAGGGTCTGAAGGAGAAGGCCTTCTGGATTTTCATTCTTGCCTTCGATGCAATCTACACCATATTTTTGAATCTTGTTCCCCTTAAGATCACGCCCTTCCAGATCCCGAGCTACATTGCAGGGGCTATCCTTATCGGAGGCGGGCTGAGCCACACGCTGAAATACCGATTCACTTCTCCTGCAATGGGGCGTATCTGGGCACGGTGTATCAAGCCGGCCTTTCTCTTTCTTCCTGTAATTCCGCTTAGCATGAACCTGTATAAGTGCGATCAGCACAGGAACTATACTGCTTACGAATACGCCGCGAACATATTCAGATCCATTCCTGCAAAGGCAACATTACTTGTTGGTGGAGACAACATCCTGTTCCCCGCTGCTTACTTAAGGCTTGTGGAAAATGCAAGACAGGATGTAGCCCTTTATGATAGGCATCATCTATTTTTTAAGCTCCCTTTTCTCCACAGGGGTGGACACGGGTTTTCCGGCAAATGGAAAGAGCTGGAATCCCTTGTAGAGACACAACTCGTCAAGACCAGGGAAAATACTTATATGGCAGTTTTTGATGAGAAGACCATCTTGCCTCGTCAGTTTGATCTTATCCCCGTCGGTCTCGTATTCAGAGCAGTGCCTGCTGAAAACATTGAGGAAGCGTTGCAACAGCAAAAGCCCTCGTGGCCATATTATATGATAACAAGTTTCAATACCTCCTTTTATCGTGACTTCATGAACAGGTCTGTGACAGGATATTTTTTTCTGAAGATGGGTAAAGAACTTGTCCTTGCCGGGAAAAAATCGCTGGGGACAGGACCGATCCGGAAAGCGTCGGCAATCGCTTATGACGATCAGGTACTGCACAGGGACATTGCCAC
>QMMV01000084.1 GCA_003647435.1 Deltaproteobacteria bacterium
TATTATAGCGATCCTTGTCTTTACGGGGGGAAGCCTCTTGGGCCTCAGTGGAATCCAGGCAATGATTGCTTTTTACCTGCTCGCTTTAGGCATCACCGTAAGTATGGCATTTATCAAGAAAAAACCGGAATCAACGGTCGCTTGAAATCTTGGAACCTCGTAACACTTTAGTGAGACCCTTCAAAAAGCGGGCATTTTTGAAATTTAAACCGATACTGAGTCTCAATAATGAGGGGTTGGCTGCCCGTCATCCCGCCCCCCGGCCGATTCCATGGGGTGAAGTGGCCCCTGTTTGCTGTTGCCTGAAATCTAACAAATAGAGAGGAGGTGCCAGGTTATGAAGAAGCTTTTAGTCTATTCAACCGGGTTTCTATTGGTGATGTTTTTTTGCACCACTTATGCGTTCGCACACACGCCGCTTTGCTCGTGCTACGACAACGGAGATGGCACGGTCACGTGCGAGGGTGGTTTTTCCGATGGTTCGTCAGCGGCAGGAATCAGCATGACTGTAAAAGACAAAAGCGGCAAGGCAATCATCGAAGGGAAGATGAACGAAGACAGCGAATTCACCTTCAAGAAACCGAAAGGTGATTACAAGGTAGTCTTTGATGCAGGACCCGGTCACGTTGTAGAGGTGCCCGGCTCGGAAATTACAGAATAGGAATTAAGGATCCGCAGATTACGCAGATTATTAAAAAACAGCTCCATCTAATCCGGGTAATCCGTGTAATCTGGGGATGGAATTGAGCAATTATTAACAAAGGAGAATTAATTATGAAAAAATTAATAATGCTATTGTCTTTGGTTGTAGCTTTCGCACTGAGCGCGCCGGCCTATGCCCATTTTCAGATGATTTACAGCCCGGACAGCGTTCCCAAATCGAAAAAGATCACCCTCAAGCTTATCTTCACTCACCCATTTGAGGCAGGCCACACAATGGATATCGGCAAAGATGAAAAGGGCAAAGTTCACCCGCCAATAGCCTTTGGTGAAATGCATAAAGGAAAGAAAAAAGACCTTCTCAAGAAACTCAAACCTATTACTTTTAAGAGCCTTACCAATTCAGGCAAGGCTTACGAGGCGAATGTAAGACTCAAGGGGATGGGCGACCACATATTCTATTTTGTGCCTGCTCCCTACTACGAGGGCTCAGAAGACATCTATATCCAGCATTGCACAAAGGTGATATTCAATGTAGCCGGTGCCCCCACCGATTGGGATGCTCCAGTAGGTGACCCCCTGCCGGTGGAGATTGTCCCATTAGACAAGCCTTATGCTCTGTGGACAGGGAATGTCTTCCGGGGTATTGTCACGTGCGGCGGGAAGCCGGTCCCTGATGCCGAAATTGAGGTGGAATACATGAACCATGACATCAAGGGGAATGCCTTTGTGAAAAAGGCAAAAGTAGAGGCTCCCCATGATGCCCTGATTACCCAGACCATAAAGGCTGACGGAAATGGAGTGTTTGCCTTTGGCATTCCCAGAGCCGGCTGGTGGGGATTTGCAGCCCTTGGCGCCGGAGGAGACCTGAAACACAAAGGAAAGGAACTATCTCAGGATGCGGTCATCTGGGTTCAGGCCCTTGATATGAAGTAAGCAGAACAGGCAGACATAAAGGATGGTCAGTTGGCCGTCTTTTTTTAGCGACCAGTGATGCAATTGCGTCTCTTTTATTATTAGGTTTTCTGCTTTGCTGCGCAAGCTCGTTCCCCTCTTACCGAAACCCTTTCCTCCCCAGAGGGGGGGAGAGGGTTGGAGACAGACCGTCGAAAAGGACCGGTCAACAGGGGTCACTACCTCTGCCATTTCCAAAGCGATCGGCAGGGATAGCAAAGAGATAATTCAATATAGTCAACAACGTCCCCTATCTCACCAACTTTCCCCAAAGTTATCCGCAACGGTTTTCCGGCCTCGACATGGAGTGGATCTTACCTCTTGCAAGCGATGCAAATATGCCACCGAAACAGAGGGCGGAAAAGATAAGAAACGCTATTTTTATACTCGTTAGAAAGAAAGAATGGTACCGGGGGGTAATCGGGACTTTCCCGATATATATGGCGAATGTCAGCATTGCAATGCCCATGCTAAGCATCTGTCCGGTCAATCGCATTGTTGCAAGTGTTGCCGAGGCTACTCCGTAAAATCTGCTTTCAACAGAGCTCATAACTGCATTTGTGTTTGGAGAGGAAAAGAGGGCAAGTCCGAAACCAAGGAGAATTAAACTGGTTACCACAAATTTCAACGCTGTTTCCTCGTTCAAAAAAGTAAAGAGTAAGAGGCTTGCAACTGTCAATGCCATACCGGCTGAGGCGATTATTCTCGGCTCAACTCTATCGGAAAGCCTGCCTGCAAATGGTGAAAAAATAGCCATCACAACTGGTTGGGATACCAAAATCAGACCAGTGTCTTGGGGGCTGAGCCCTTTTACATATTGCAGGTAAAGGCTTAAAAGGAAACTTACGGCAAAGGTTGCACTATAATTGATCAATGCCGCCAGATTAGAGAAGGCGAAGATCGTATTATTTCTGAAAAGATTTATGTCCAAAATAGGACTTTCTGCCTTTATTTCCCACCCAACGAATGTCCAAAGCAAAAAAGCACCTATTAGCACTAACCATGCCCCTGACATCGCAGGTAGGAGAGAAAAACCATAGATGATTGCTACAAGAGAAAGGCTATATATTATGGCACCGATAAAATCGAACTCCTCTCCCTTTGCCTCAGCCCATTCTTCTTTCAATTTCCAGAAGACAAAAACGATTATTATAACACCAAGAGGTACATTGGCAAGGAAGATGCTTCTCCAGCCAAAATTCTGGGTTAGAAATCCTCCAAAAAACGGGCCGAGAGATAGTCCTAAATAAACTGCGGCGACATTTATCCCCAGAGCTTTGCCTCTCTCTCCTACAGGAAATACAGAAGTTAGAATCGCCACGCCTGTTCCGAATATCATCGCGCTTCCGATTCCCTGCAAAATCCGAAAACAAATAAGCGTGATAGCGGATGTTGAGACTGCTGAAAGAAGGCACGAAAGAGTATAGAGCAATATTCCATATGTAAAAATCTTCTCCCGCCCATGGATATCTGCTACCTTTACGAAGGGGACGAGAAACATTGCCGCAGACAAAAGATATGAAGTGGCAACCCAGCTCAACAGAACAGCGTTCATCAAAAATTCTTTCCCAATTGAGGGAAGCGCAATATTTATCGAGGAACCCATAAAGGGGGTGAGGAACGAGGAAAGTGTAGCAACAACTAAAGCAACTCTCTTATCTGCAATACTGTTCGCATTATTCAACATACCCTTACACTCCGAAAAATCCGAATTCGTTATGCGAATATACAGTTATTTTTCCTCACCTACAAGCTAATAGGTAGCGGTATCCATATTCTATAACTTTTTGTCTATTTTGATTTCTAACCTTACACTTTATCGAGGCAATTTTTCCCATCTCGGCTCGGAGCAGGTATTATTGTCGGGGACAAAAATCACTCCCATTTCAGGGATAAAAAATCCTGACGGCCAATCGAGCAGACGTACAAAGGTGAAAGTCTTAACCCGAACGAATCGCGGACGGGCAGGCGATAGGGGAGGCATTGCGCAAGTGAGGGAAGAAATATCGTACCAATTGGTTGAAAAATATGGATTCCCTCTGGCAGAAGTTGCCCGTCAACCTGGAGTCACGACATCGGCCATTTCCAGGTGGAAATGGAGGGGGGCAATAGGGCGACCGAGGAAGGAATGGGAGACTTTGTGGACTATGTTGAATTGCTGTGTTAAGGTAGAGATATGTCGAAAAAGTTCATAAAAAATATGCAAGCACTGCATGATTGCTTTTCAGTTTTCGGAACTATTCCGGTTGTCTGGTTCATGGTTAAAAACGGATCAACCGCGAACGGTTGAACCTCGGAATCCTGAACCCCCAAAAATTTAAGGTGTAGGATGTCTAAATCATGAAGTTTGGAATCATTGGCCTTCCAGGAGCCGGTAAATCTACTATATTTCAGGCGCTTATCAGGAGCAGCTCTAAACAGCGGGTTCATAAAGGTTCACTGCTCGGGACTGTGCAGGTCTCCGATGAGAGAGTAGATACATTGAGTAAGCTCTACAAACCGAAAAAGACCGTTTACGGGCATCTCGAATATCTGCTGCCGGCCGCTGAAAAGGCTTATGGCCATCATCAGACAGGAGAAGAGGGTCTCTGGAATGAGGTGCGCCCCTGTAATGCCCTCATCCATGTCGTGCGAAACTTTTGCCTACCCGGTGGTGAGCCCCCCCATCCGCGAGACGATTTGCTCAAGCTTGAAAGCGAGATAATATTTGCCGATCTGGTGGTTGCAGAAAAACGGATAGAACGTATGAATCTCGACAAAAAGCGCGGCAAAAAAATAAGTGAGCAAGAGATGAGACTACTTGAACGGTGCGTGAGTGTCCTTGAGAAAGAAGCCCCCTTGCGGGACTATCCTGATCTCGCTGCCTCGCCCCTTTTACGAGGTTATACCTTTCTTTCGGCAAAACCGATGCTGGTAGTTTTCAATAACGATGATGAAGATGAAAATCCTCCCTCGTGGGAAGGACCCCCCGTTTTCCCAAGTGTCGTCGTGGTTCGTGGAAAGTTGGAGATCGAGCTTAGCGAACTTAGCCCTGACGAGGCAGAAGAGTTTTTCTCTGCCTACCATATTGACAGCTCCGCCATGGAGCGTCTCGTCCGGCATTCCTGCCGCTTACTCCACCTTATCTCTTTTTTCACAGTGGTACACAATGAAGTCCGCTCATGGTTGATACCGGAAGGAACCACAGCCCTGGATGCAGCGGGTGTGATCCACTCAGACATGAAAAAGGGCTTTATTCGTGCAGAGGTCCTGCCCTATGATGATCTGATTGCCACCGGCTCCTATCAACAGGCCAGGAAGGAGGCCAAGGTGCGTCTTGAGGGAAAAGATTACGTCATCCAGGACGGAGAAGTAATTTGCTTCCGTTTCAATGTCTGAGGTTACACATCAGCCAGGGACAAGTGGTTGAATAGTCGAATGACAGACCCCTCCATGAAGGAATTCGAGGATCATGTAGCAATACCGGGAGCGACTATTCGTGTTGACAATGAGGGCTTCTGCATTATGTTTAGAATTTGGTAACCATTCAGGCCTCAGGGTTCACAGTTAAAAGCGGTTGAACCGTAAACCCCCGGCCCGGACCCAGGTTGCATCTCCTATCAAGAGTGAATATGAAGTCGCGACAGGGCGGGCTGACAACCTGAGTGTTTCTGCGCGGAGAAAAAGTTGGCTGAATGAAGACAACAAGGATTGCCATATTCTCTGCGATTTTCGTCATTCTGATAGGATTCTACTACCTCTGCGAAGTCCGGTGGGGCGCACGGCAGAGGGAAAAGGTTGAGGCATGCAAGACGATCTTGGACATCAACACTCAAGATGTCAACCGCATAAGCCTTAAGACAGCCAAAGGGATGGTGGAGATTGAAAAAAGAAAAACAGACTGGTTTCTGGTCAAACCGATAAATACTATTGCTGACAAATGGGCAGTAGAGCAAATTCTCAACACATTAACAAGCGCAAAGTGGCAGCGAGAAATAAGGCCGCTGCCAGAAAAGCTGGCTGACTTTGGTCTTGCCAACCCCGACATCGAGGTGGTACTCTCTCTGAGAGGGCCTTCAGGGCCCAAAAAGATCCTGGTGGGGAGCGAAAGCCCCGCTAAAAATATGCACTATGTCAGGGTAAATGAAGACGAAAGGGTGTTGCTTGTTTACAGGCGTTTCAAAGGCGTTTTGTGCAAAGGCTCAGAGGATCTCCGAGACAGGCATGTCTTACGGTTCAAGGAAGATTCGGTTGCAAAGGTGGCCTGGCGGGTTGACAAGAGAGAGTTTTCAGCGCACAAAAAAGAGAGAAAATGGGTCATGGCAGAACCTGATAAAGAAAAGATTAGCGATGGCCAGATTAAACGCCTCCTCTGGCAGCTGGAAGGCCTTCGATTCAAGAAGATATTTGAAGAAGGAGAGCATCCAATCTCTTTTTACGGCCTTGACAAACCACAAGGCAAGATCGCGCTTTTTGGCCAAAATGGAAAACCTATCGCAGAGTTAAGCTTTGCTACAAAAAAAGCCCCTTCCGTTTCTTATTACGTCAGTCGCAAAGGAAACGGGGCCGTTTATGAGCTCTCGTACGATTTTGTCGACGAGATCCCAAGACCCGAAGAAGAAAAATAAAGACTATGGCTACCAAGCGGGACTACTATGAAATCCTTGGCGTCAGCCGCAATGCCGACGAAAACGAGATAAAGGCCAAGTACCGAAGACTCGCTCTGAAATATCACCCCGACCGCAATCCCGGGAACAAAGAGGCCGAAGAGAAGTTTAAGGAAGCAGCCGAGGCTTACGAGGTCCTCCGAGATCCCGAAAAGAGAAGGATTTACGACCAGTTCGGCCATGAAGGGCTTGCAGGAACGGGATTTTCTGGATTCAGGGGTTTTGACGATATATTCTCAAGCTTTGGCGACATCTTTGAAGAATTTTTTGGCTTCGGGGCCAGAAGGGGCGGCAGGACAGCAGCGCGCCGCGGCGCAGACCTCCGCTACGATCTGACCATAGATTTCATGGCTGCTGCCTTCGGGACTGAGACCGAAATCGAGATCGAAAAGCTGGTAACCTGTCCCACATGTGAGGGTACAGGGTGCCGGCCCGGGACTTATCCAGAGACCTGTCAGTATTGCGGCGGAAGCGGACAGGTGAGCCGTACGCAGGGGTTTTTCAGCATAAGGACAACATGTCCTAATTGCCATGGCGAAGGTCGAGTCATAGCCCATCAATGCGGGGAATGCCACGGGACAGGCAAGGTCAAGCGCAAGAAAAAGGTAACCGTCAGGATACCTGCCGGTGTTGATAGCGGCTCAAGGCTCCGACTCACCGGCGAAGGGGAAAGTGGCACGCGCGGCGGCCCGCCCGGCGATCTTTATATCTTTATCACGGTGAGGCCCCACGAGTTTTTCAAGCGGCAGAATAATGACGTAATCTGTCAGGTCCCCATCTCCTTTGTGGATGCCGCCCTCGGGGTCGATGTCACCGTGCCAACGCTTACGGGGAACAAGAAACTTCATATTCCCAGGGGCACCCAGCCGGGGGATGTGTTCCGCTTCAAAGGTGAAGGAATCCCGTCCTTGAGGGGTTACGGAAGGGGCGATCAAATCATACAGGTAATAGTAAAAACCCCCACCCATCTTACCAGAAAACAGGAAAACCTCCTGAAAGAGTTCGCCAGGTTAGAATCAAGCAAGCTGTCAAGCAAGATCAAAAAGATGTTTGGCGGCACACACTAAAATTCCTAACCGTTCAACCGCAGATCCACACAAAAGAGCTAAAGTGGTACGTATTTGATAAGAAAAGATACCGGCGATGACCAGCTCAGATCTATGGCTGAATAGTTACCAAAATTCTGACATAGGTGTCAGATAACCGACAATCTCCTATGGCATCACACTGAATATCCTTTCAACTGCCTCCACAAGATATTCATGTACGCCCTTTCCGGCATATAAAAACCTCAGTATCAGTTTAGCTGTTTCAAAAAACAGACACAATGAGCATACGGGCAATCCGGTATAGACCGCCTCAAACTCGAGCATAACCGAGCGTAAAGAAAGAACAGCGCCTGGACGGTACAATAACA
>QMMV01000085.1 GCA_003647435.1 Deltaproteobacteria bacterium
ATCCGGTATAGGCTGTCTCACTGTCTGAGAGCGTTAGCGAGCGTTAAGAAAGAACAGTTAATCAACAAACCTATGCTTTAGCCTAACTGCTGTTGGCAACCAGTTCATGTTATTGTACCGTCCTGGCGCTGTTCTTTCTCTACGCTCGGTTATGCTCTAGTTTGAGGCGGTCTATACCGGATTGCCAGTATGCGATAATATTTTCAAAAGGCTAAAATGATACGTTGGAAGAACAACAAGTGATGCTTCAGCTTATACATCTCACAAAACGATTTGGTTCATTTACTGCCGTCAGCGATGTAAGCCTGCAAGTCAATGCAGGAGAGATATTTGGCTTCCTGGGGCCGAACGGTGCAGGAAAGACAACGACCATAAAGATGATCACCGGCGTCCTGGAGCCGACAGAAGGCGAAATAGTTATTGACGGTAAAAAGATGAGCGAGGATCCTGTAGAGGCAAAGCAGGTTACCGGTTTTATCCCTGATCGCAGTTTCCTTTATGAAAAGCTGACCGGTATTGAATTCCTCCAGTTTGTTGCATCTCTTTACGGCATGGATGACAGGGGGGCTGCAGCAAGAATGAAACATCTACTTGCCCTGTTTGAGATGGAAGACTGGGCCCAAGACCTGATAGAGAGCTATTCCCATGGCATGAGACAACGGCTTATCATGGCATCTGCGCTGATTCACGAACCGAAACTGATTGTGGTAGATGAGCCGATGGTGGGCCTGGATCCTAAAGGTGCCAAGCTTGTTAAGAGCATTTTCAGGTCACTTGCCAAAAAGGGTGTGGCCACCTTTATGTCTACTCACACGCTGAGTGTTGCACAGGAAATGTGTGATCGCATAGGGATTATACATAAAGGAAAGTTGATTGCCCTTGGAACGCCGCTCGAGCTCAGTCAGATGGCCCGCACAGAAGAAAAGAATCTTGAAGCCGTATTCCTGAGGCTAACACATCAAGAGGAAGTGCCCTGGGCTGAGATTGAAAAAGGCCTCTAAAAATAAGTGGTAGGCGGTCGCGGATTCGAACCGCGGACTTCCACCGTGTGAAGATGGCACTCTCACCACTGAGTTAACCGCCCGTATTGGTCAATTGGTCGAGTCGTCGAGTAGGAAAGTGGATAAGTGGTTAACATCTCGACTACTCCAGTACTCGAATTAAGGCAATGCTCCAAAACTCATAACGAATGCAAGGGCGAAAGTCAAGGGTTTCTATGAGTAGCCTCGTTCAAAGTTCCAGGGTTCACGGTTCAAGGTTAAACTTACGCTAAACCGGGATGATGCCTGGAGCTCGCCAGCCGGATCGGAACGCAACCCCTCAACCGTTGAGCCACTGAAGCGTGAACCTAATGACCTGACTCTCACCTGGGTATGCATTTGCGAATATCTTCTATCTCGCGGCGTGTCAGGCGGCGGTACGTTCCGGGTTTCAGGTTTCCCAACCTGATGGTACCGTACCGGGTGCGCTTTAATTTCAGTACCGGGTATCCAACCGCCGCCCACATACGTCTCACCTGCCTGTTTCTTCCTTCCCGTATAGTCATTTCAATCCACGTATTCTTGCCGGTTGTCCCTATTTTCCTCACCTTTGCCGGAGCCGTCTGTTTGCCATTCAGGATGACGCCGCACCTGATGCGCTTCATAGCCTGAGCTGTAGGTAGTCCTTTAACTTTCGCCAGATAGGTTTTTGGTATTCCATACTTGGGATGCTGAAGGTACTGGGCCAGTTCTCCGTCATTTGTCAGGATGAGCAGACCTTCGGTGTGATAGTCGAGTCGGCCCACGGGAAAGAGACGGGCCTTTATGTCCCTGACCAGTTCAGCCGTGGTCGGGCGACCTTTTGGATCACTGACGGTTGTCACCACTCCTCTTGGTTTGTTTAATATAACCGTTACCTTTGGTTCCAGGCGGTCGATGAGGCGGTTGTCTACACGTATGGTGTCTTGACCCCAGACAACTTGGGTTGCGGGATCGACTACTACCTTACCGTTGACCGCAACACGCCCTTCACGGATCAGTTCTTCTGCTTGACGCCGGGAGGCGACACCGGCCCGGGCCAGGATTACGTGGAGTCGTTTGGCCATGATTGTTGCATGTCCTGCAGTTCCTTTAAGGTCGGCAGATCGGTGAGGTCTTTTAGCTCAAAGACCTCCAGAAATCGTTTCGTGGTACCGTAGACCATGGGCCGACCAGGCAAGTCCCTGCGGCCCAACACCCTAATGAGCCCTCGCTCAAGCAGAGTACGCAATGTTCCTCCGCAGTCAACACCCCTTAAGTGTTCGATATCGCTTCTCAGGACGGGTTGTTTGTATGCAACAATGGCAAGGGTTTCCATGGCGGGGCGGCTAAGGCGGACGGGCTTGTGCCGCTTCATCTGCCTGATCCACTCTGCGAATTCAGGACGAGTCCTGAACTGATAGCCGCCGCTTACCTTGCTCAAAAAGAAGCCTCGTTTCTGCGTTTCATACTCTTCGGTCAGGGTTGTAAGGGCATTCTCTATCGCCTTGCGGTCCTTGAGTTTTAGAATCGACCTGATCTTGTCGATAGTAAGCGGGGTATCGGCAACAAAGAGCAGGCTTTCGACAATGGCCTTCAGATTATCCATTAAAAATCCTGATGATCCCTGAGCTGGCATGCTGCATAATCCGTATTACTTGAGATTTCACCATCTCTAAGATTGCCAGAAATGTCACAATGATTTCACTTTTGCCGGCCTCTTTATCGAAGAGTTCTTCAAAAGTGATAGAACCGCGTTTTTCGAGGATATCTGCAATCTGAGAAATCCTGCTCTTTACCGAGATGGTGTCCAGGGTGAGATTTAAGAAATCTTTTGGGCTTTTCTGCTTGATTATTTTCTGGAAGGCATCAATCAGCTCAAAGAGACTAACCTGCATCAGGTCTTGCTCCCCTTCACGTGGAGAGGCATCTCCATCAGACTGCGCTCGAACAAAGACATCCCGGTCGAGTTGAGGACGTCCTGCCAGGTCTTGAGCAGCATCTTTTAGTTGCAGATATTCTGCCAGTGGGCGCACAATCTCCATGCGCGGATCTTCGGCTTCTTCTTGTTCTTCCTGCTTGCCTGGCAGGAGCATGCGGCTCTTGATGTGGGCGAGGGTGGCGGCCATGACCAGAAAGTCGCCTGCTACATCTATATTGAGGGCTTTCATGAAGTTCAGGTATTCCAAATATTGCCTGGTGATCAATGCAATCGGGATATCATAGATATCAATCTCATTTTTCTTTACCAGGTGGACAAGGAGATCCATAGGCCCCTCAAAGGTGTGCCCTAAATCCACGTGATAGGCGCCCATGTTTTGAGCTTGTTCCATCATAACCTGGCTTAATCTGGAGGATGCGAAAGCAAATCCGAATGTCGAATATCGAAATCCCGCTGGGGCTGGATATTCCGGTCATTGTTTCGGATTTCGCATTTTTGACAGAAAAACGAGGCCTTCCGTTAAGTACGGCCTAAATCTTAACCGCGGCCCGTACTTCTTCCATGGTCTGACGGGCAACTGATCGGGCCCGGCGAGTCCCTTTTTCGATTATTGCCCTGACGACATCCGGATGGGCATCATAGTATGACCGCTTCTCACGTATCGGTTCAAGGGCTTTAATGAGATTGCGGGCCATTTGCTGTTTGCACTGCACACAACCGATCTGGGCCTTCCGGCACTCCCGATCGATCTGTTTAACGGTGTCGCTGTCAGAGTAAATCTGATGAAAGCTGAAGACGTTGCAGACATCAGGGTTGCCTCTATCAGTGCGCCGAGCCCGGTGCGGATCGGTTATCATCTGTGCTACCTTTTTTTTGATTTGTTCAGGGGGCTCTGAAAGGAAGATAGCGTTATTATAGCTTTTACTCATCTTGCGCCGATCTATGCCGAGGATTTTCGGGGTTTCTGTCAAAATGGTCTGCGGGATTGGAAAAACATTTCCGTAAAAGTAGTTGAAACGTCGTGCAATCTCGCGGGTAAGTTCCACATGAGGCGCCTGGTCTATGCCTACAGGTACACCGTTCGCTTTATACATTATAATATCGGCGGCTTGCAACACCGGATAACCCAGAAATCCAAACGTGGAAAGATCCTTATTTTTCAACTCTGCTATCTGCTCCTTGTATGTCGGATTCCGCTCCAGCCAGGGCAACGGCGTGATCATGGAAAGGAGCAGGAAAAGTTCGGCATGTTCTTTGACGTGTGACTGAATAAAAAGGGTGCATTTTTCCGGTGAAAGCCCCACACTTAACCAGTCCTTGAAGATTTCTATAATATATGACCGGATCGGTCCTGTCGCATCGTAATCACTTGTCAGGGCGTGCCAATCCGCGATGAAGAAAAAGCACTCGTATTCATTTTGCATCTTTTTCCAGTTTGCCAGTGCCCCGTGGAGGTTTCCAAGATGAAGCGGCCCCGTGGGCCGCATACCGCTCAGAATGCGCTTCTTAACCATTTGACTCGTCTCCTGTAATCTCGGGTTTGCTTACGGTTCGCCATTGTCCGCCAACCGTTTTTACCTGTCAAGGGGTGCGTTGTCAAATGAGGAATTCGAATTTTGCCGGCTTCGTGGAAAGCTTGCTTTCCCAATGGGACACGTTTCGCTGAACAAGGCAATATCTTGCCGTAAGTTAAAGAATGTGATACGGAGCGTGTATCAGTTAACATTTTGGGAATAAGTAAAGATTAAAGAGCCTTGCAGGTCGAAGTAAAAGCGACCATGCCATTTTGAATCCACAGATTTCGCAGATTACACGGATTGCTCTCTCCGGTTTTTACCGAGAATTGCTGATTTTGAATGGAGTCAAGGCATGGGTTATCGAGCAGGGACCAGGCTTGCATCTGCATCGATTGCGGCGATGATTTTTCTGTTGGTTCTTCCGCTGCCCGGCCTCGCGGATCAAACTCCGGGCACAGAGAAATGGTCTGTTAAGGTAGGAGGGGCCACTGATTTATGGAGCATAAGATCATCTCCCGCCATCGGTCCTGACGGAACGATCTATGTCGGATCAGAAGATGGCACATTGTATGCCGTTGACCCGGGGGCTGATCCGGAGGACAACCCGAAGTCGTTTTTTTTGACAAGCGATTCCATCTTCTCATCTCCTGCTGTTGCCCCTGATGGGACTATTTATATCGGTTCTGACGATGGTAACCTTTACGCAATTAGTCCGAACGGTGAGGAAAAGTGGAAATTTCAAACAGGGGGGTCGGTTTTCTCATCTCCCGCCATTGGCCCAGACGGCACAATTTATGTTGGTTCTGATGATGGCAACCTCTATGCGATCAATCCCGACGGAACACAAAAATGGCTTTTTCCCACCGGGGGGCTATTAGAATCTTCTCCCGCCATCGGTCCTGACGGCACTATCTATGTCGGCTCGTATGATAAGTGCCTGTATGCGATCAACCCTGACGGGAGCAAGAAATGGGCCTTGCCCACCGGGGGTTCGATTATTTCATCTCCAGCTCTCAGCGCCGACGGGACAATCTATGCAGGTTCCTGCGACGGCAAGCTCTACGCCATAGATCGCACCGGTTCGGAAAAGTGGGCCTTCCCCACAGATGGTTGCATCTATTCATCTCCTGCCATCGGCGCTGACGGGACGGTTTATGTGGGCTCCAATGATGGGAATCTTTATGCCTTTGATCCAGAGGGGAACAAAAAGTGGGCGTTTCCCACGGGAGATTGCATTCTTTCGTCTCCCGCCATCGGCGCGGATGGAACTATCTATTTCGGTTCAGATGATTGGTATTTCTACGCGATCACGCCTGCAGGCGATGAGAAGTGGCCTTGGCTCTGGCTCGATGCGTATATTGAATCCTCTCCCGTCATTGCCCCGGATGGAACAATTTATGTAGCATCTTATAATGACGATACTTCTGAAACTTTCCTCCATGCCATCTATTCAGACAGCCCGGGGATGGCCGAAGCGGATTGGCCGATGTTCCACGGGCACGCCGCACACACCGGCGTGGGGCCGGGAAATGCAGGGAGCCTTGGGGTCACGCCACTTGTAGTCTGGAAAGCCTCGGGAATCGAGGGCGGTCCATTCAGCCCCGCTGCGTATTCTTACCAGTTGACCAACAGTGGAGAAACGGAGCTGTCCTGGGGCGTCTCTACGGATGCGAACTGGTTGACTGCGGAGAAATCTGGCGGGACACTGGCCCCCGGTGGCAGCGTTGCAGTGACGTTACAAATTGAGACAGCAACTGCGGGAAGCCTTCCCTGCAGCAGGTACCAGGGCACAGTTACTTTCGAAAATCTGACGGTTCAAGCCACTACACCCCGCACGGCTTTGCTTACCGTAAATCCCACTCCCGGTCATCTGCTGGTCACGCCCGAAGAGGGGTTCCATACTTCCGGCAACCCGGGGGGTCCATTTGATCCGGCCTCCGCCGTCTACACCCTACAAAATGCCGGACATGTCTCCCTTGATTGGGAAGCCGCAAGCGATGCTTACTGGCTGAATATATCCCCGGACTCCGGTCGGCTCGAGCCATGCCGGACGACAGAGGTCACAGTTTCTCTAAATCAACACGCAAATGACATGCAATTGGGAAATTACACGGGACATATCTATTTTTGCAACCGTACAAATATTATAGGCAATACGACCTTGACGGCGCACTTGAACGTGGTGCGGTTCGAGAGTGAAATCTCATGTATCCTGCCATCTGACAGTCTCACGATAGGAGAGTACCTTTCAGTGAGCGGGCAGATCAGTCCACCCCCGTCAGAATGTGGCGCGTGGGTGAGTATCGTACTGGAGCCCCCTTCCGGAGATGCAGTCTATCGCAGTACTCAGGCTGATGAAAACGGGATTTTTTCCTGTGAGATAGGGTGTGAGGATATCACGCGTTCCGGTCACTGGAAGGTTCGGGCCGGTTGGAGCGGCGATCCGTGTTACCAGGGGGCTGTGAGTGAGCCTCAAGCTCTGACCGTATCTAAGGGTGGAAGCCGGATAACGATCGACGCAGGCTCGAAGGTGATAAAATTAGGCGACCTTGTTGATATAAGCGGCAAGTTTACCCCGGACCCGGACTGCGGCAGCGACCTTTCCGGCAAGGAGATAAAGATTGTTATTCTTGGGCCTGAAGGACGCTCTGATTTCCAGTCCGTAGCTACAAGTGATCGTTTCGGCCATTTTGTGCTTCAGGACTACGGAGGGTTTGATGCCCTCGGTGAGTGGTTTCTGCAGGCCGTCTTTATGGGAGACTGCGCCCATGAGGATTCGAGGTCGGAGGTATTGTCCGTCCAGGTGGTAGAGACAGCGGGATACGCCGTGATTGTGGAAGGGAAGATCGAGGGCGGGGAGGGTCTTGATAGCCATCGCAAAACGGCACGGTATGTTTACCGGCAGCTTTTGCAAAGGGGCTTTCTCGATGAGGACATCTACTATCTTGGTTATGAGGAGTCTAAAGAGGTGGACGGCGTTCCGACAAGGGAAAATGTAAAGGAGGCTATTACGGTATGGGCCCGTGACAGGATGAACACCAAACCTGCCAACTTTTACCTGATACTGGTAGACCACGGGCTTGAGGACAAGTTTTATATATTTCCGGATGTTCTCACTTCAGGGGAGCTGGGCGACTGGCTGAACAGATTACAGAGTCAACTCTCCGGCCAGGCGGCGGTGCAGGAGATCGTGGTCCTTTTGGGTTTTTGTCGATC
>QMMV01000086.1 GCA_003647435.1 Deltaproteobacteria bacterium
AAAGCATAGGTTTGTTGCTTAACTGTTCTTTCTTAACGCTCGCTAACGCTCTCAGACAGTGAGACAGCCTATACCGGATTGCCCGTATGCGATAATATTTTCAAAAGGCTAAAATGATACAAACCTCAAAGGCCTCATTTTGGCAAGAAGTTTGCTATCTCTGATAAGGAGACAGTCCGGTTCGTGAACCTGCCCATTTTTCGGGGCGCAACAACCACACTACAACAAAAGGAGGAATCACAATGAAAAACTTGGTTAAGGCTATAGGGTTTGTCTGCCTCGCAGCTGTTCTTTCTCTCTTTTTTTCCGCCCATGCAAAGGCGGATTACAAAATAGGGGTTCTGGCAAAGAGAGGCGCTCCTAAGTGCATGAAAAAATGGGGGCCCACCGGTGCCTATCTCACCAAGAAGCTTGGCACAAAGTTCGCTGTCCTCCCCCTAAAATTTACTGCCATTGAGCCGGCAGTGAAACAGGGAAGGATAGATTTTCTCCTGGCAAACTCAGCTTTTTATGTACAGATGGAGAAAAATTACAATGTTTCTGCGATTGCAACCCTCATCAATTCCAGGAGAGGTCAGGCATTGAAAAAATTCGGAGGCGTTATTTTTGTACGCAAAGACAGCCCCATCAAAGACCTCGCCGGGATCAAGGGCAAGAAGTTCATGGCTGTCAAGTATTCCTCTTTCGGGGGTTGCCACATGGCCTGGCGTCTGCTGTTAGAAAACGGGATCGATCCGAAGAAAGATTGCAGTGCCTTTTTAGAGGGCGGAAAGCATGACAATGTGGTGCTGGCGGTGAAAAACGGTACCGTTGATGTAGGAACAGTGAGAACCGACACCCTTGAGAGGATGGAAGCGGAAGGGAAGATCAAGATGAGTGATTTCAGGATCATCCACCAGATAAAGGATGATTTTCCCTTTGTCCACAGCACCCGCCTCTACCCCGAGTGGCCCATGGCGGCGTGTGCCAAAACAGATAAGGCTTTGGCCCAAAAAGTTGCAGATGCGCTGATAGCAATGCCAAAAGATTCTCCTGCCGCAAAGGCCGCCAAGTGCGTGGGTTGGACCAAACCGGCCGATTACAGCAGTGTCACGGAATGCCTTAAGATTATCAAATATGGCGTTTTTGGGAAGTAGCTGTCACGTCGTATCTATCCAGAAGTCGGAATCCCTATATACCGCGGGGGCACGGCGCGCCGGGCCCCCCGCGAACTTCGTCTAAGCGCACTCCTTCAGGTAGTGGCCGAACTGCCTCATGCTGAGCCTTGAGAACCGGTCAAAGTCATTCATGATCTCCAGGCCTGGTATGAGAGTCTTAACCACTGGTATTCCCAGATCCTTCCTGGTGAGATCGATATAGATAGGATGATAACCGTTCGATATAAGAAGCGTTTCTAAGAGTCTCAGGTCCCATCCAATATCCCCTGTGCTGTAATCTGGCAGCTCCTCGTATCTGACGGTTTTAAGGTGCTTTGGCGCAGGCATCGAACCAAGCCGGCCAGGAAACGGACATGGAACCTCAAGCAGTGCCGAAACGGCTGCTTTCTTCCCATCCAGGTTTGCCCCACAACCCTTCAGGATCCGTCCATCGGGCCCCTGCACGAAGGCCTTATAACAGGGAACACCAAACTCGGATGTGATATCAAGGAATATGACCTGGATCTCATTCTTTACGCAATCTTCAAGAATACCTTTTATCTGGATGTCTTCGGCATCGAGCAAGAAGCACCTTTCCCAAACAAACGGCAGAACCCTCTCAGCATCCCTTTCAAGGACCTCAAGCAGGCTTCTCAGCCTGGCCTCCTCGATACTGTTTGCCGCCGCCAGGCCTGTGGAGGGAAGTCCGCTGGTCAGGCTCAGCTCATCAAGGTTAGAAAAAAGAAAGACGAGTTGCACCGGCACATAGATGGAGCGGGATCCATTTTTACCTACTCTCTCTGCCGAAATCCAATACAGTTCCTGGCCGCTGTAGGTAACCTCCAAGCACATCTCATTGGGGTCGAGGACATTGTAACCCTTTTTTCTCAAATCTTCATACCCGCCCTTAATCAGAGGATAGCTTTTTGCATAACCGACCGCACCATCAGAATCGAAGCCGGCAAAGGCAGAATATCTTTCGACTATCTCCATCAAACAACTCGCCCTTGCCTCATCAATCTCAAGCCCCTGGCCATAACTTCTCTGGATGCCGCTCAATCGCCACTTATTTCTACCCGTGGAAACAGCAACATTCAGGTGCCACGGGATCTGTATTGCACATGGGGCAAGGGTAGTTTTCGCCGTGATTTGCTGGCCGGCAAACAGGTTCAAGGCGTTCAGGCAACTCATGGCCCTTGCGGCTGTTTCTCCCGGCGTTAATTGCACAGCTTGCCTTGCCTGAAATATCTTCCGGTCCAGATGATCCGCCACATCCCGAACAGTTACTATGCCTTGCCGCCACCTACGGAGGGTGTCTTCATCAAATGGCACATTCTGTTCTGCTACATCAGGGTGTGGCAGGGTCTTGTGGATGGATGTGTTCTCAGAAAAAAGGCTTATCCAGTAATAGCTCTCATAGTCCCTTTTTTCTAAAGACCATCTGATATAAATGAGGGGGGAATATCTACTCAGGCCTTTGATATCAACATCATCAAACCTTTCCCTCAAATGCTTCAGCCTATCATGAATAATGCACAGCTCATACATCAAGGCCAACAGGTAAGGATCACCTTCTTTTCCCCTGTCTATGAGCCGGTTAACAAGATTTGGCCCAAATGTCGCCGCCTGTTGGAGCATGTATTTATGCATAAAATCGTCGAAGGGATGTTCCCTGAGATATTCGAGCCCGGACTCGAATTCCATCTCCTCGCAGGGCATGCAAGCAAACCAGCCGATGCCGGAGCCGGTAAACATATGCCTCATCTCATATCTCATGAAATCACATTCCTTCTTTACATCTTTGGCATCGGTAGAATGCAAATCGCCGGGTGAATAGATAGACCTTGAAATTCTCGTTGTATAGTATTAGATAAGTCGAATAAAGTAAACCCCGATAGAAGGATGGGGTTTTAGGAAATGGTCAATGATCACTTCTGAGTATGCGGCCATATTCGATAACAGAAAGCAAAATCCCATCATCCAAACCTTCCATATCTCCAAGCGATATGGCACCCAGATAGCGCTCCGTGATGTCAATCTCACGGTAGAGAAAAATGAGTTCCTGTTCATCACGGGCCCGAGCGGCGCGGGCAAGACCACTCTATTGCGCCTGCTTTTCCTGGATGAACAGGTATCAGAAGGGCAGATATTGGTCAACGGCATCAACCTCCAGCGGATACGCCGGGCGAGAATACCTTTGTTGAGACGGAAAATAGGTGTGGTTTTTCAAGATTTTAGACTCATTAAGACATACACAGTCTATGAAAACGTCGCGCTCGTACTCGAAGCAGCAGGTAAGCAAAAACGATACATCCAAAAAAAGGTGCGCCAGGTATTACGAATGGTGGGACTGGAGGATCGCATGTACACATTTCCCCCGCGGCTTTCCGGTGGGGAGCAACAGCGCGTTGCCCTTGCCCGTGCCGCCGCAGGGGATCCTTTGATCTTGCTGGCAGACGAGCCAACCGGTAACCTGGATGCAGAATGTGCTGACATGGTGTTTGACCTATTGAGGCAACTCCACACATGGGGCACCACAGTTATAGTTGCCACCCATGACACGCAGCTCCTTGAGAAAGTAGCAGCTCGCATTGTGTTCTTAAGGAATGGGACCATTCAGGGCGAGATAGGACCATGAACCTGACCATGGCAGTATCGGTGTTGCGTAGAGTCTGGCGAAATATATCTTCCGGCCTGCACCTGCACATAGCAGTTACAAGCACAGTAACCTTTTCGCTTTTAATTATCGGGGCTTTTGCGATACTATATCTAAACATAAACGATCTAATCAGATCGTGGCAGGAAAACATCAAGGTCGTGGCCTATCTGAAAGATGGGATCTCTGACTCCAATATTGAGCATCTTCGGCGAGAGATAGTCAGGATAGACGGTATTGCGCAGATTTGCTTTGTCTCAAAGGATGCCGCACTTGCGCGCTTGAAAACGCAGTTAAAACACCGCCGATCAATCTTGGATGGGTTACATGAAAATCCGCTGCCAGCGTCCTTTGAAATTCGGCTCGTGCGTGCGTCGCACAATTGGGAGCAGGTTGAACAGGTGGCCAGGCAGATCGCAGTCTTGCCGGGAATCAAGGATCTTGAATACAACAAGCCATGGTTACAACGCTTTTTGGCCTTCACAACCTTTTTTAAGCTGGCCAGCATCATCATAGGAGGATTTGTCTTTGCAACCGCCGTCTTTGTTTCTTCCAATACGATAAAGCTTGCCCTCTACACCAAGGCCGAAGAGGTCGAAATCATGAGACTGGTGGGAGCAACGGATCGATTTATCAAGACACCATTCTACCTACAGAATCTCATCGAAGGCATTTTAGGGGCCCTGATTGCCCTTGGGATACTTTTTGGTGCCTACAAGTTTTTTGTTGCCAGAGTTCAAACCCTTGGAGTCTGGCTGGGACCTTTCCAGGTTCGGTTTCTCCCACGTACAGTAACGGGCGCTCTGGTAGTAATGGGTATGCTAATAGGATGGTTCAGCTCTTATTTTTCCTTAAAGCAATTTTTAAGATCCTGAGCGCGTCTGTGGTGACTTCCATTTTTGTCGGACATGTCGCTCTGGCAGGAACACAGTCCGTCAAGCTCGAGCGGCAAATAGAAACGAAACGTGCTCAGATGAAAGCCGTGGACAAAGAGATCTCAGACAAGAAAAAGGAAATCCGCAACTTAGAAATTGAAGAGGCCTCAGTGATGGAAGAACTTGAGGCATTGAACCTTCAGTTAGATCAATCACGCAGGCAATTAAGAGAGATTCGCGCTGAAAACGAAAGGCTTGAAGCCAGAATTCAGGATTTAGATCGCAAGCGTCAACGGTTGGTTAAAGAAATCAAAACCCTCGAAAGCTATGCCATGCAGCGTCTCGTAGCTCTCTATAAACTTGGGGAACTCGGTGTGGCGCAGATACTTTTTTCGTCCGGCTCCTTTTTTGAGTTGTCACAAAAGAAAAAAGCTTTAGAGCGCATTCTTGCAACTGATGCCGAGACACTCGATCGATTACAAAGCCAAAAGAGACATCTTGAGAGTATATGCCAGAAATTGACAACTTCGAGATTAGAGCATGAGCAACTTCAGGGAAGATTCAGGCAACAAGAAACTGTCATAGCCCAAAAAAGAGCAAAACGGGCAAAACTGCTCGAAAAAATCCGCGCTCGCAAGAACCTGACCCTGGCCTCTGTCGCTTCTTTGAAAAAAGCTGCCAAAGAACTCGATAAAGCCATTCGATCCCTTGAGTGCAAGCTCAAGCCTGTACCGGCCGGTGCACGTCCGGAACTATATTCATTCCGTGCTCTGAAGGGTTCTCTTCCTATGCCTGTGTCGGGTGCACTTATGGGGTTTTTCGGGAATTACGGGAGTGAAAAAGACTACAACATCAAAAACTTCAGAAAAGGGGTGATAATTTCGACCAAGCTCGGCACACCGGTGCGAGCCGTTTCCGACGGACGGGTCATCTATGCAAGCTGGTTCAAGGGATATGGTAATATTGTGATTATTGACCACGGTGAACATTACTATACCGTTTCGGCGCAACTTGAAGAAGTTCTCAAGAAACCAGGTGCCATTGTTCTGAAAGGGGAAGCGATTGGTACTGTGGGCGATGTTGGGAGTTTCAGCGGCCCGGGACTGTATTTTGAGATTCGCCATCATGGAAAACCACTTAATCCTATACCCTGGTTTAAAAGATAAAAGGAGGATTTATGAAACTCTTCTTAAAATCTCACAAGAAATTTATCGGCCTGACCTTTTTTTTCTTTATTGCTTTGTGTGTTTTAGGCAGTGGCCTCCAGCAATACCTGCTGGCCGGGACAGAAAAGACCTATGAAGAGCTCAAGATATTCAGCGATGTTCTTGATATCATAGAAAAAAACTATGTGGATCCCATTGATTCAAAAAAGCTGATCGAAGGTGCAATACAGGGTATGGTGGAGTCCCTTGATCCACATTCTTCATTTCTGTCACCTGATGTTTACAAGGAGCTCCAGATAGAAACGAAGGGAGAATTCAGCGGCGTTGGCATAGTAATAACCATGAAGGATAATGTGTTGACAGTCATTTCTCCTATTGAAGGATCTCCTGCCCATAGGGCCGGTATCAAGGCTGGAGACCAAATCATCAAGGTCGACGGGGAATATACCAGAGACATGAAAATGTGGGAAGCGGTCAAGAAAATGCGGGGAAAGAAAGGGACTTCCGTGGTAATAACAATTGTCCGAAAGGGATTAGCCGAACCAAAAGATTTCACTATTGTGCGGGATATTATTCCCCTTGAGAGTGTGAGATCCTATCTGTTGAAGCCCGGTTATGGTTATGTTCGGATTACTAATTTCAGGGACAATACATACCGTGATGTGAAAACGGCTATAAAGAAACTGGAATCAGGCAAAACTCCTCTTAAAGGTCTAATCCTGGACCTGCGAGACAATCCTGGAGGTCTCCTTAACCAGGCGGTGAAAGTTGCGGACATCTTTCTTGAAAAAGGACGCATTGTATCCATCAAGGGAAGGTCGAAAGCACACTCAAAAGTCTACTCCGCCCATCGAGAGAAGGAAGAGAGGCACCCATATCCCATAGTGCTCTTGATCAATGAGGGAAGCGCAAGTGCTTCAGAGATTGTCGCCGGGGCATTGCAAGATCATAATCGTGCGTTGGTTCTGGGTACCACGTCTTTCGGAAAGGGCTCAGTTCAAGCTGTTGAGCCCCTTCGAGGGGGTGCCGGTTTAAAACTGACTATAGCGCGTTACTATACCCCGAAAGGGCACGCTATACAGGCCAAGGGTATCAAGCCAGATTTGGTGGTCGAACAAACAGCGCCAACCGAAGCTGATGCCAAAGAACAACATTATTTAAAGGAAAAGGATCTGAAGAACCACCTCCCAGCAAGGCCTAAGGAAGGTTTATCTAAAGAGGCAAGAGAAAAGCTTCGACAACTACGTGGAGTGAAAGTGCCAGACCAGGAACCTTCTGAAGCCGTCAAGGATATCCTGGCAAAGGACAATCAGGTTCGAATAGCCCTTGAAATACTCACAAGCTGGCAGAAATTCTCAAAAATGCCCTACTAAACACTGCCCATGCCGACGGACAAAAGGAAAACCAAGAAAAGACGCACTACAAGTAAAAAGAAATCGACTCAGAAGAGATGGGTTTCCACCCATCTGGCCATTGGACTGGCCGGCCTGTTATTGGTTGCAGGAGCGTTTGGATACGGCATGTATCGTATTATGAACTCAAGGCTCTCCCGCCAGACGCCTCTATTTGAGGTTTATCCTTCGCGCCGCGGCACAGAGGCTAAAGTTAAGGAGATAGACAGATGTATCTATGACGCTTTATTGGCATTAAATGTCCCGGGCAAGGATGTGGAATTCAAAGTAGTTGAGACAAAGGGAAACAACAAAGAATCATGGACTTTTTCTGAAATGGAGATCCATCTGCCAGCAAGCGTGCAGAGTGAGGCTATCAAGAGGACCTTTTACAAAAAATTCTCGCATATTCTCCC
>QMMV01000087.1 GCA_003647435.1 Deltaproteobacteria bacterium
CAGGACGCCGGCTACAGGACCATCATCGTGCAGCCCACACATTTATACAATGGAGAGGAATACACGGACCTTTGTTCGTATGTGCGAGGCCTCAATGCCATAACGACCATCAAGAAAAAATATACCCCTTTTGTCAAGTTGGTCATCGGCAGGCCGGCCTTGGGAAAATGCGGTCCGGTTTATGACTACCACAAGGACATGGAGGTTGCCGCAAAGGCCCTTGCGTCCGATGTGCAACTTGCCGAAAAAGAAGGAGCCGCACTCGTTTATATGGGCCATGGCAATGAGTTTTACAGCACCGCTATCTATGCTGAATTTCAGCAGGTCATGCGCAGGACGTACCCGAAGGCCCGCATCTTCATCGGCACCGTGGAAGGATTCCCGTCTCTTGCTGACGTTGTCTCGGCCGTGACCCATAGCCGGATCAGGAAAGTTGTGCTCAAGCCCCTGATGATCGTCGCGGGAGACCATGCCAACAATGACATGGCGGGGGATGACGAAGATTCCTGGAAGAATACCTTCAAAAGAGCGGGTGTACGCGTAAAGTGTGTCATCCACGGACTGGGCGAAAACATGAACTGGGATGAGATATACGTCAATCATATTAAAGACGTAGCACGGGACAACGACATAGCGTTATAGGATGTGGATCAGGAAAGAAAAACGGGCGGCCCCGGAAACGGGGCGCGCCTGCCTCATTTTGCTCGGGGGTATGCTGGTCCTGGTCATTATTATGGCAACCGGCATGGGCTATATGCGCATATCCGCCGGTGATGTAATAAGAATAATCTTTTACGGGCTCAGCGGAAACCATGGCCTTATTGCGGGAATAAACAAGGTCTTTCCCTATGTGGTGTGGGACGTCAGGCTGCCGCGCGTCCTGACGGCCGCAGTCGTCGGGACGGGCCTCTCTTTGGCGGGGGTGGTATTTCAGGGTATCCTGCTCAATCCCCTGGCCGACCCGTACACCCTGGGCATATCCGCGGGCGCCGCTTTCGGGGCCTCCATTGCCCTGCTCCTGGACATCGGGTCTCTCGGGATCTATTCGGTGCCGCTTTTTGCCTTTGCGGGAGCGGTGGCAACCCTTTTTGCGGTGATGGCCTTATCTACCTCCGGCGGGACAATCTCTTCCAATAATCTCATATTATCAGGGATTATCGTGGCGGCAATCCTGTCTGCAGGCATAAGCTTCATTAAATATGTGGCGGACGAACAGGTTTCGATCATCATCTTCTGGCTGATGGGAAGTTTCGGTTCAAAGACCTGGGTGGACGTCTTCATAACATTCTCCTTTGTCTTCATCGGATTCATCATCTGCATTTTCTTCGCGCGGGACCTCAATATCATGTCCCTGGGTGACCGATCCGCATCCTCACTGGGTATCAACCCGAACAGGACAAGGATCACACTCCTGGTAACGGCGTCAATGATCACGGCTGTCTGTGTATCGGTATCCGGGATCATCGGATTTGTCGGCCTGATTATCCCGCACCTGATGCGGTTTATGGTGGGGTCCGACAGCAGAAGACTGGTCCCTGCCTCGGCCCTGGCAGGCGCCATCCTGCTCCTGTCGGCGGACACCGTCACCAGGGCGCTTCTGCCCGCTGAGATCCCCATCGGTGTTCTTACCGCCCTGATCGGCGGGCCCTTTTTCTGCTATATCTTCAAGAAAAGGCAAACAGCGGTGCAAAGTGGGTAAAGACCTCATTTTCGAGATGGAAGATTTGAGTTTCCACTATGGCCGGACCAGGGCTGTGGACAACCTCTCTCTGACCCTGTCCTCCGGTTGTTTTTGGGGGCTCCTAGGGCCTAACGGGTGCGGAAAGTCGACGCTCCTCGACCTGATGGCGCGGTGCAAGACACCTCAGGCGGGGATCATAAAATATCGTGGACGGGACATTAGAGATTACGGGAGTAAGGTCATCGCACGGGAAATAGCACTGGTCCCGCAGGACTTCCATGTCAACTTTCCCTTCACGGTAGAGGAGATTCTCCTTATGGGCAGGCATCCCTATATACCGAGGTTTGCGTCTCCTTCCAGTGATGATTTGCAAGTCGTTGATCAGGTTATGGAAGTTTTGAAGATTGCAAAGTTCAGACACAACTATATCACCGAATTGAGCGGCGGCGAAAAACAACGGGTCATCTTCGCACGGGCATTGGCCCAGGACACCCCGGTCGTGCTGTTGGATGAGGCCACCTCGAACATGGACATCAGGCATACCCTGGACATCCTGGACATTGTGGCCGGGGATGTGGAGACCGGGGGAAAAACCGTCATTGCAGCGCTTCATAACCTGAACCTGGCCGCAACCTATTGTGACAAGCTTGTCTTCATGAAATCGGGCAGGGTGGTTTCCCAGGGGGACCGGGATCAGGTGCTGACCGAGGAAATCCTTTATGAAGTTTTTGGAATCGAGAGTCGTGTTTATTTTGATGAATACGTCGGATCAAGACAGGTGGCATTCAGGAGAAGAAGGCCATGACGAGAAAGATAATACAAACGCTGGGTCTGGCGTTGGCCCTGATGAGTATGACACTGGGTGTTTCCGTTTCATCCACACGGGCGGGAACAAGGAAATTTGTCGATCGATCCGGAATCGGGATCGTCATGAAGAAACCTTTTCATCGGATCATTTCCCTTTACGGGGCCCATACGGAAAACCTTTTTTCCCTCGGCCTTAACCGGGAAATCATCGGCGTTTCAAGGAATGAGGCGTATCCTCCCCGGGCCATGACAAAACCGGTGTTCAGTTATCATGACGATGCGGAGAAATTTCTGGCGGCAAGGCCCGATCTCGTTCTGATCCGCCCGATGATCGCGCGCGGCTACAAAAACCTGGTGGCCAAGCTCCGCCGGGCCGGGGTTATGGTTGTATCACTTCAGCCGAGAACCATCAAAGAGGTCTATTCGTACTGGAAAAATCTTGGACTCCTAACCGGAAGGGAAACGCAGGCCGAGGCCATGATAAAGCAATTCAAGAGAGGAATCGGGAAAATCCGTTCCCTTGTAAAGGGCATTCCCGTTGCAAAGAGAAAGAGGGTCTATTTCGAAGCGATTCACAGCAAGATGAGGACCTTTTCGCCCTCTTCCATTGCCATGTTCGCCCTGAGGACCGCCGGGGGCGTCAATGTGGCGGAAGACGCCCGGGCGCGACACGGGACCAACATAGCCGCCTACGGGAAAGAGCGGATCCTTTTCCATGCAGATGAAATCCATGTCTATCTGGCCCAAAGAGGCCCCATGAACCGGATACGCATCCCGCTGATCAGGAATGAGCCCGGATTCATGGCCATCAAGGCGGTCCGGGAAGGAGAGATATACATTGTTGATGAAGACATCGTCTCCCGGCCCACCATGAGGCTGCTTGACGGCATATGGGAGATCGGCAGGATCCTTTATCCTGCAAGGTTTGATACGGCGAACATGCCGTCTGTTCAGGAAGGCATCGAGAAATGACATATGGGACGTTGTACGGCATAGGGGTTGGACCTGGCGATCCGGAGCTGATTACCTTAAAAGCAGTGAATATCTTGCAGCGGGTATCGGTAGTCTTTGCCGCCTCTTCAACAAAAAACACTTACTCCCTTGCAAAGAATATCGTGTCGGCCCATCTCAAGGAGGGAGTCCCCGTGCGGCTTCTAGGCTTTCCCATGACACGCGATAAAGATGTTCTTAAAAGGGCATGGAAAGAGAATGCAGACCGGGTCCTTCGTGTGATCGGGAAGGAAAAAGACGCAGCCTTTGTCACCCTGGGTGACCCCATGACGTACAGCACCTTCGGATATCTCATGCATACCATCAGAGAAACAGCGCCTGAGATTCCCATTGAGATCGTTCCCGGCATAACCTCTTACCAGGCCGGAGCAGCGGCGGCCCGAATGCCCCTCGCGGAGGCCGAGGAATCGTTCACGGTCATTTCCGGCGCCATGGGCGCTCAACAGCTGGAAAAAGCGATCAATTGCTCTGACCGGGTGGTCATGCTTAAGGTGTATCGACATTATAAAGAGATTTTGGACACTTTGAATCTCCTGGCAAAGGGGAAAAGGGCCGTGTTGGTCTCCCGATGCGGGCTTAGTGGTCAAGAAATAGCCTATGATCTGGGGCATAGGCCGGATAAGGTTCCCCATTATCTCTCCCTTCTTATCATAGGCAAGAAGGATAGAGAGGAGGGATAACGACATCATGCCATTCCGCATCAAGAACCTTGATCATCAAATCGAGCAGATTGCCCGCGCAGACACCTATGGGCCCGGTGTAAAAAAGATCCGGGCCTTCAAAGGGATCAGTACTCTGGCCGCCAGGATATTCATTGCGGAAACAACAAATTTTCGCCGATTTCCAAGCCAGCGGGTATTGATGGCATTTCTTGGCCTTATTCCCTCGGAGAATTCCTCGAGCGACAGGCAGAAAGGGCGAAAAATCACCAAAATAGGCAAGCGTCGCTGCAGGACGCAATTGATAGAATCGGTCCAGCATTACGCCTGGAAGCCCTGCGTCGGCCCCCAAATGAGTCACGATTTGAGCACGGTTGATGCGAAAAGCGCCTTAAAGTGCATGGAGCATCTGCATAAACGGGACAGGGTCTTGATCCTGAAAGGCAAGGTCCGCCAAGTGGCGATCACGGCCATTGCATGAGAATTCACAGGGTTTATTTGGGCCATGATGCAACCGGAACCGGCAGCCGATCGAGGACCTCTTGGTCGATTTTCAAAGAACGCATTATTCGGCATGAAAGCTTTGAGCAAGATGGAGCTTGGGGTAGGTTAGGAGATACTTGGTGATGCACCATGTTGAGACCCCCCCCGGGTCTATTCACGATCTTAGATCGAGTGCCCTCCGGACGAATAACGAATAGTGCTGGTAACCAACCCGCGAATAGCAGTCTGATTCACCGTCGAAGCAACCCCTGCTCCGTCTTGCTCAAAAAACTTGTTGAGGATTCATGGCCGGCCTGCGGAACTTACAAACAGATTCAGGAAAACACAGTGGCACAGCAGGGGGAAGTTCGCACGCTCCGACGATCTCCCGGTGGACTCAATTCCGGATGGAAACCGGTTAGGATGAATCTGCCGCTGATGTTCCTTGGTAGATGAGGTCATGAACTCGTAAACATACTTGATGGAGGGTGAATTATGGAACGGCGTTGCACCTTGATAGTCAGTGACAGTCCTGACAGGCGTTACTTCATCGAATATCACCTGAAAAACCATGCCGGGAGATCAGTTCACTATCCCAATATCATGTCTGCCAGAAAAGCGGCCAGGCTTGATTCGTTCGCTTTGATTGTTGTAGATCTCTCCATTCCTCTCAGGGAGAAGCTGGCACTTGTCAGCGATGCGTGTATACATCAGTCGGATGCGAGGATCATTACCATCGGCAAAATGGAATACCTTGAGAAGACAGGAGCCCTTGCCGGATTTCCGTCGGTGGAGAGCATCGATTCCATAAGATCTTTCCCGGATAAGTTAGCCGAATGCTCTGCACAAAGGTAATGCCGGGGACGAGACAGCGGACAAAAATACAGAAAGAGGGGAATTTCCGATGAAAGGGTATCTTCAAGTATATACGGGTAATGGTAAGGGAAAGACGACAGCGGCCTTTGGGCTCGCGCTTCGCGCCGCGGGTGCGGGGCTCAGGACCTATATCGCACAGTTTGCCAAGGGAAGGGAATATAGCGAGCACAGGGCCTTGGCCCGATTATCCGACCTAATTACAATAAAACAGTACGGCAACCGTTTTTTCCTCCACCGTGATCCGGATCCCGAGGATATCAAGATTGCACAGAATGGATTGGAAGAGGTAAGAAAAGTGATGCTTTCAGGAAAATATGATATCATCATCCTTGATGAGGCGGACATCGCGACCTATTATAACCTGTTTTCCGTCGAGGATCTGCTGGAACTTATTCACACACGGCCGCAGAACATCGAGATGGTCATTACCGGAAGATATGCGGATCAGCGCGTCATAGAAGAAGCCGATCTGGTGACCGAGATGAAGGAAATTAAACACTACTACAAGCAGGGTGTCATGGCCAGGGACGGTATAGAAAAATAATGATCAAGGTCAATAATCTCAAAAAATCATACAAGGATGTGCAGGCCTTGAATGGGGTCAGTTTCCGGGTGTCTGCAGGCGAACTTTTTGCCTATCTCGGGCCCAACGGGGCCGGAAAGACCACGACTGTCCGCATCCTGACCGGCCTTGCCAAACGGTCGGGAGGGGATGCGTGGATAAACGGGTTTCATATCGAACATGAGGCCCTTGATGCGAAGCGCCAATGCGGAGTGGTTCCCCAGACCATTAACCTGGATAATGAACTGACGGTTTTCGAAAATCTGACGATCCACGGCCTGCTTTTTGGAATGCCGGCAGCAAAACGGACGCAAAAGATACGGGAACTGTTGGATTATGTGGGGTTGGGTGACCGGGAAAAGACGCCTGTTGCACGGCTCTCAGGAGGGATGAAAAGGAGGCTCACCATAGCCAGAGCCCTGGTTCATTCCCCCCGGGTCCTTTTTCTGGATGAGCCCACGGTCGGGCTGGACGCAGGGATCCGGCGGCGGATCTGGGCGCTGATAAAGAGGGTGCAAAAGAAAGGGACGACCATTTTTCTTACTACCCATTATATTGAGGAAGCGGAATTTTTGGCGCAGCGGGTTGCATTCCTGGATGAGGGCGCGATCATCGCGGTCGACAGCCCCCGGGCCCTCATGTCACGCCAGGGCGCATGGGCCATTGACAGGGTCGTTGATGACAATGTCAAAACCATCTATTTCAAGACAAAAGAAGCGGCAAGAGAATATACCGCTACGCAGGACGAAAGTTTTTCCTTCAGGCGGGTGAACCTGGAAGACGCCTTCCTCGCGCTCACCGGAAAAAAGGTCAAATAATGTACGGGTTCTTTGCAGTCTACTACAGGGAATTCCTTATCCTTAAAAGACGGTTCCCGAAGATGATGGCTTCCATGTCTGTCTCCCCCCTTCTGTATCTCATTGCCTTCGGATATGCCATGGGAAAGTCGGTGACGATCCACGGGCATACGTACATGGAGTTCCTGGTGCCCGGCCTTGTGGCGATGAGCAGTATGACCCGGGCGTTCGCTATCGGCAGTGAGATCAATATCTCCCGATTTTACTGGCACATCTTTGAGGAATTCCAGGCAGCGCCCATCAGCAATATTTCCTATGTCATCGGCGAGACCCTTGCCGGGGTAACCCGCGCTTTCTTTTCCGTGGGAATCATTCTTATGCTCGGATTGTTCTTCGGTATTGTACTTTCCTATGACAATCCCCTGTTCTGGCTGGCCGTGTTTCTGAACAGTTTCGTGTTTTCATCTCTCGCCGTCGGGTTGGCCATGGTGGTGAAGTCCCATGCTGATCAGGCCATGCTGACCAACTTTGTAATTACGCCCATGGCCTTTCTCGGTGGAACTTTTTTCCCCGTGGATCGTCTGCCGGTATGGGCGCAGAAGATCCTTTTTTTTCTTCCGCTCACCCATGCCTCAAGAGCCATCCGGGCAGCAGCCTTCAGGACTCCGGTCACTTATTCATCGTATGTCCTGCTGGCGATTATTGGCATGCTTTTCTTTTTGGGCGCAATCCATTGCGTCAACAGGGCCAGGGATTGAAA
>QMMV01000088.1 GCA_003647435.1 Deltaproteobacteria bacterium
CTTTTCAAAGACTTCAGCCGAAGACGACACCTATTTTGAGAAACTGGCAAAAGACCTGGAGATTGACAAGAAGCTTCTTGCCTTTGTGGCGTACAGCAGCATAAAGCCATCTCTTTCTCTTTCGGCTGAGCAGTTGGCCTCTTATCTGGACAACGATGCGCAATGGGGAAAGGGATACTGCCCTGTTTGCGGCAGCCCCCCGGCTCTTTCTATCCTTAGGGATGAAGGTCAGCGATCTTTGCTTTGCAGCTTTTGCGGCCACGAGTGGCCAATTCAAAGGATATACTGTCCCTTTTGCGAGAACATGGATCAGAAATCGCTTCACTATTTCTATAGCGAAGAAGAAGATAACTACCGTGTCAATGTGTGTGATAAGTGCAAGAAATATATCAAGACCGTGGATACGAGGGAGATGAAATACCCCGTATACCTTTTTCTGGAACAAATTTCCACCCTGCACCTTGACATGCTGGCCAAGGATCAGGGTCTGGAAAGCGGAATTTCCTTATGGCTCTGAACGTAGACCATTACAACCGCAAGATTACCTATCTTCGGGTATCCGTCACAGACCGATGCAATCTCCGTTGCATCTATTGCATGCCGGTAAAGGACCTCAAGCTCCTGAACCATGACGACATCCTCCGGTATGAAGAGATTATGCGGATCATCCAGGCGGCTGTCGAGGCAGGCATTAGCAAGGTGCGCCTGACCGGGGGGGAACCGCTTGTACGCAGGAACTTCACCCGTCTTGCCTCTTCTATATGTGCTGTTCCAGGAATAAAAGATGTAAGTATTACCACAAACGGCGTATTGCTTGCCGAAAAGGCCAGAAAGATATATGCCGCCGGGATTCGTCGTATCAATGTCAGCCTGGATACTCTCGATCGCAAGAAATATGCGGCAATCACCCGGCGCGACCACTTTGATGATGTCTGGCAAGGCCTTCAGATAGCCGAAGAGGTGGGGTTTTCCCCGATCAAGCTGAACGTCGTGGCCATGAGAGGCATAAATGACGACGAGATCCTTCAGTTTGCCGAGCTCTCTGTACGAAAGCCATATCATGTACGCTTTATCGAATATATGCCAATCGGCCATGATAACCAGTGGAACCCGGGAAAATATATCTCCTCAGATGAAATCAAGTCGAGGCTTCAATCCCTTGGCCCCCTTCGCAAGGTTCCGGTCCTGCATTCAGCTAATGATGGTCCTGCCAGGCGGTATCGCTTTGATTCGGCCAAGGGCGAGATTGGTTTCATAAGCGCCCTCAGTAACCATTTTTGCCCTACCTGTAACCGGCTCAGGCTCACTGCAGACGGCAGGCTTCGCCCATGCCTTTTTGCGGACGACGAGATAGATATCAAAACCCCACTTCGGGCAGGCTGCAGCCACGAAGAGCTGAAAAGGCTCTTCTGGGAGGCTGTTGAGAGGAAACCGAAACAACATCACGCCAGATTTGCGGAAAAGGGCGGGTGCCAGCGCTCCATGTCAGCCATAGGGGGGTAAACGAGTTTTGGAGGGGCTACTTGTGCTTAGACAGCAATAGCAGGGGCGATTCATGAATCGCTCCTGCAGAAAATGTACCGCTGCAACGGCCGGATATTTTAGGCTCTCTTTGCTGTTATGTATGAATTAAGAGTAATCACCAACTTTTCTGCTGCCCACCAGCTCAAAGACTTCAAGGGCGCTTGTGAGAATCTCCACGGCCACAACTGGAAGATCGAAGTCTGCATTACATCTGAGAGCCTGGATGAGGCAGGAGTAGTTATTGATTTCAGACTTCTGCGAAAGCATCTAAATGCAGTAATAGCAGGTTTGGACCACAAATTCCTCAACCAGCTTGATCCCTTCAGGGACAGGAACCCTTCCTCAGAAAATATAGCAAGATATGTGGCGAAGCAACTGGCCATTTTGTTGGACGACCCGAAGATAAACCTAAGGAGTGTCAGCGCCTGGGAGTCTGAAACCGCCTGTGCGACATATTATCCATGACCTGCCCGGCCACAACCTGGGAAGAAATGATCGAGAAAAAAAGAGCCCGTGTCTGAACCAAGGCACGGGCCATGTTGGCGTGAGCTTTTGCTGAACTATTTGGCAAGATCGGGTTTGTAAACCAATTTTTTATCTATATGATACGTCCAGGGAAGACCTTCGTTGCGCCATCCACCCAGCTTCCGCTGGCCGTAGAAAGCGCTTCCCTTATATTTCACCTTGCCCCCCTCGAAACCGCCGAGCAGACTGAAGACTTTATTCGGTGCAAAACCGGCTTTGACTGCCTCAATACACGCTATACAGCTTCTGTGCCCGCTACGACACATGAATATTAAGGTATCGGTTTTCGGGTTGAACCGGGCTAAAAGATCCTTGCCGAAATTTGGATTGGCAACCTTTCCATACTTCTTTTTTTCAAACTTGCCGGCCCAGAATTTCAAAGGAATATTGTAGGCACCTACGGGATGGCCAATTAGCTGATATTCCGGCCGCGTCCTGCAATCTACCAGAAATGTATGTTTCGGGGCCTTTGTGAGCATCTCGTGGGCCTGTGAAGGTGTCAAGTCTCCACCGGGATGAGCCTGTTTTATCTTGTACTTGAATCCGGCAAAAAGCGGCGTACTGAAAAGAAAAACGGCAACCCACGCGAATACCAAGGCTTTCTTCATCTTCATCTGCTTCATCTTCTTACCTCCTTTTTTCGCTTCGAGTGGTATTGATACTTAACGCGGGTACTAAAAAAAGAGACAAACTGCCCGTTTTTAAAGACCTTCAGTCTGGTTCACCTCCTTTCCGCGGTCGGCGATTTAACCATAGATTTGACATTCGCAAAGGGACGCTTGATTTGTCAAGAACTTTTTTGTTCAGTCCTCTTTTATAGTCGTTGGGTGCAAGCTGTTTCTTGATGAACCCGTGAAAAAGACGTATTCCCAGCAATTTATTCTTCCCGTCAAGGCGGGTACAGTTCTCAAGGCGTAAGCCGCAATCCAGTTTCTTCAGAGGCTTATGGAATCCAGTCACTCACTTCGCTGAGGCAAGCTCTGCGCGGGAGGGGGGCTTTCGAATTTTTGCAGATTCATCACTTCTTCGTTGCCTGTACCTTCAGTGCGAGTTCTCTCAGCTGGGCAGGTAAGACCCTGGAGGGGGCTCCGGTAAGGAGGCAGGTAGCTTTCTGTGTTTTGGGGAAGGCAATTACGTCGCGTATGGAGTCCTCACCGGCCAGCAGCATGACAATCCTGTCAAAACCGAGGGCAATTCCGCCGTGCGGGGGCGCCCCAAAATCAAGGGCCTGCAAGAGAAAGCCAAACTTTTCTTCGTAGGTTCCGCGGTCGATATTTAACGCTTCAAAGACCTTTTCCTGAACCTCTCGCCGGTGGTTACGGATGCTGCCGCCACCAATCTCTGTCCCGTTGAGGACAAGGTCATAGGCCCTGGATCGCACCGCAAGAGGGTTTTGTTCAAGCTTGGCGATATCTTCTTCAACGGGGGCTGTAAAGGGATGAGGCTTTGTCACATATCGTTTTTCGTCCTCGTCATAGTCAACGAGAGGAAATTCGGTTATCCAGACAAAAGCATACTGATCGTGCTTAATCAGCCCCAGCTTATGGCCAAGATGATTTCGCAGATGCCCCATGGCCTCATTTGCAATATCAGGATGGTCGGCTATGAAAAAGACAAGATCACCGGGTTCCATGGAAAGCCGAAGAGCCATCGCCTCTTTTTCCTTGTCACTAAAAAACTTCGCAATAGGCGATTGCCAGCCGTCAGCACGCACTTTGATCCAGGCCAGGCCCTTTGCCCTGTATATTGCCGCAAATTCTGTCAGCTCATCTATCTCTTTTCGTGAAAGATTGATCTGTCCTTTAGCATTTATGGCCTTCACGATCCCTCCGGATCGCACAACATCTGCAAAGGTCTTGAACTCAGAGCCGCCGACGATGTCGGAGACGTCTTTTAGCTCAAGGCCGAAGCGAACGTCGGGTTTATCGAGCCCAAATCTCCCTATTGCCTCCTCGTAGGTGAAACGCTGGAACGGGCGCTTGACCTCTATGCCGAGGACCTCCTTAAAGATGGCCGCCATCAAACCTTCGGTCAGCTCTATTACGTCATCTTCTGTAACAAAGGACATTTCCAGATCAATCTGGGTGAATTCCGGTTGCCGGTCTGACCGCAGATCTTCGTCTCGAAAGCAGCGCGCTATCTGATAGTATCTGTCAAAACCGGCTATCATCAACAACTGCTTGAACATCTGGGGGGATTGAGGCAGTGCGTAGAATTGCGCGGGGTTGACCCTGCTTGGGACGAGATAATCACGGGCGCCTTCCGGGGTACTTTTCGTCAGAAAAGGTGTTTCGATGTCCAGGAATCCGAGGCTGTTTAGGTAAGAACGGGTTACCGCCGCCGCCCTGTGCCGTAGGGCAAGGTTTTTCTGGAGCACCGGCCGCCGCATATCGAGATAACGGTACCGAAGGCGTATCTCTTCCGATACCTGTGTGCGGTCTTCTATGACAAAGGGCGGGGTCTGCGATTGATTCAGAATCCTGAGTTCCGAGGCGATCACGTCGATATCTCCGGTTTTCAGCTTTGGATTGACCATACCCTCGGGTCTCTTGGTGACGGATCCTTCAACTGCCAGCACGAATTCGTTGCGGATGGCATGAGCCTTCTTGTGAACCGCTTTGTTGTATTCCGGATTAAAGACCACCTGAGTTATTCCATGTCGATCCCGCAAGTCGATAAAGATCACACCCCCATGGTCTCGCCGTCGTTGTACCCAACCCATCAGTACTACTTTTTTACCCACGTCTGCCGCTCGCAACTCCGCACAGTGATGGGTCCGTTTCATCCTACCAAGAGAATCAAGCAAAATGGTCTCCCTTCTTTGTGATAGTTCAGCCCCAAAGGCACGAGGACACCAGGATAAACTTACTTCACTTCGCTCGCAATTGGAATACTGAAATACTGGAACAATGGGCACCAAAGGATTTTTCTACCACTTTAGCTCTTTTCAAAAACAGACATATGGAACGGATAGGACATCCGATTGGAGACCGTCTCAAACTCGAGCCTAACTGAGCGTAAAGAAAAAACAGCGCTTAGAGGTTCACATAACATCCATTCGGTCACGATATCAGTTCTCGTCAAGGCCGAATATCCACCCTACTGTTTTTTTTCAACGCTCACTAATGCTCTCAGACAGTGAGCCAGTCTCCAATCGGATGGCCTATTCGCAATAATATTTTCACAAAGCTAAACTGATACAGATTTTTATTTTTTCCATCATTCCAATATTCCATATTCCATCAGTATCGGATCGAGTGTGAAACAACGCAAATAAATAGCTATAACCGCAATGGGTTATAGAAATCTCGAGACATTATAATATGGTTCTCCTTCGGGCTATTGTGTCTGGGTGGCTGAACCGTTACCTCTCTTTTAATCTATGGTTTACGGTTAATCGCTTACTTCTGATTTCTGACCTCTGACTTTTGCTCGCTCCTTACTGCCTACTATCTTGGTAACTTTCCTTACAATGTCTTCCAGGGCTACACTTTGCTGCTCCTTTGTGTCCATGTTCCTCAGCACCCCAGCCCCGGTATCTAATTCACGGTCACCGACAATGAGTACGTATGATGCGCCGAGTTTGTCCGCCCTTCGCATCTGGCTTTTGAGGCTTCGGTCGGAAAAATCCATCTCGGTGCAAATCCCTTTTGTTCTAAAATCCTGCATCCACTCGAATCCAGCCATCTGGGCTCTTCTGCCGAGGGCGGCAATGAATAGCCGTGGTCCTTTTTCAAGTGGTTCAGCATTGCCGGCCAAAACCTCCATAAGGCGATCGACGCCAATGGCAAATCCCAGCCCCGGTTGATCAGGGCCGCCCAGCTCCTTTACGAGGCGGTCGTATCGCCCCCCGCCGGCTATCGCATCCTGAGCACCCAGTGCGCTGGTGAGCACTTCGAATGTTGTCCTGGTGTAGTAGTCTAAACCTCTCATCAGACGGTGGTCTCTTTCATAAGGTATATGAAAGCGGTCGAGAGCCGCCAGCACGGCGTCGAAGTGAGTTCGGCATGCAGTACAGAGGTAATCCAGAATCGAGGGGGCATCCGCCATTACTTCTTTGCAGGTTGGAACCTTGCAGTCGAAGACCCGCAACGGGTTTTTCCCGCGCCTTCTCAGGCAATCTGAACATAACCGCGACGTGTGGTCTGCCAGAAAAGATCCAAGGGCCTTAGTGAAGTGCGGCCGGCAAGCAGGGCAGCCGAGGGAGTTGATATGGAGTGTGATCTCCGAGACCTCAAGCCGACGGAAAAGAGTCATTAACAGAAGGATTAACTCGGAATCCGCCCTGGGGTCATTGACGCCGAAGACCTCCGCGTTGATCTGATAAAACTGCCGGTACCTCCCCTTCTGCGGGCGCTCCCTGCGAAACATTGGACCTATCGAATACAACTTCCATACAGGATCCTTTGCGTATAACCTGTGCTGGATGTATGCCCTTACCACGGAAGCCGTCGCCTCCGGCCGGAGCGTGAGGGAATCGCCTTTGCAGTCGCAAAAGGTGTACATTTCCTTTTCCACGATGTCGGTATTGGTCCCAATGCTGCGGGCAAAGAGCTCTGTCTGCTCAAGGATGGGGGTTCGGATTTCTCTGAAACCAAAGCTGTCAAAGACCTCACGCACCACAGCTTCAACTCGCTGCCAGCGCGGAGTTTCTGCCGGCAGAATATCTTTGAATCCCCTGATAAGCTTAATCATTGTGTCAATTCCTGCAAAACAGAAATAACTGCTCCACTTTAAATCCCTCTTTCTAAAGCGTGCCGGTTGTCCAAGTCAATAGAAATGTATTCTGAAAATGTATGCTTAGGTTTTGTCCGTGACCTCTTGTATCGTTTCATCCAAGCGCTTACTTGCGCCAGAATTCTGGTACAAACAAGATGAGTATCGTATAGATTTCTAGTCGTCCCAGGAGCATACTCAGGATGAGCACCCACTTGCCCAGCACCGGGATATGGACATAGTTATCCATTGGCCCTACCATTCCCAGCCCCGGTCCGATGTTGCCGATAGTGGCCGCAGCGGCTGCAAAAGAAGTAACCACATCAACTCTCATGGCTGCAAGGAGAAAAGCACACAGAACAAAGAGACCCAGATAGAGCATGAAATATCCCCATATACTGTGCAATACTTCATTCGATACTGGCTTGCCACCCAGTTTAACCTGCGTTACTGCATGGGGGTGGATTAGATGAAATAGTTGTTTATAGGAATGCTTTAGAAGGAGCATAATACGCAGGCACTTCATCCCGCCTCCGGTGGAGCCTGCTGAAGCTCCGAGAAACATGCAAATAAAGAGGATGTTTTGGGAAAGGGAAGGCCACCTCTCGTAATCCGCCGTGCTGTATCCGGTTGTTGTAATGATCGAAATTACCTGAAAGGCCCCGTAGCGTATGGCCTCGGAAAATGTTTCGTACACTGTATGATAGATGTTGAAGGTGACGGCGAGAAAGAAAATGGTAACCGCTCCTATGAAAAAGCGAAACTCCGAATTGCGCCAGAATGACAAAGACTCTCCCTTCAGGAACCGATAGTGGAGAGAAAAGTTAATTCCTGCAAACAGCATGA
>QMMV01000089.1 GCA_003647435.1 Deltaproteobacteria bacterium
CGTGTAACCCGGGCAGTTACTCCCTTTGTAACACTTTAGCTCTTTTAAAAAAACAGACATACCGAGCGGACAGGCCATCCGATTGGAGACTGGCTCACTGTCTGAGTTTGAGACGGTCTCCAATCGGATGGCCTGTCCGCAATAATATTTTCAAAAAGCTAAACTGATACCTCCCTTTTTTACAATCTGTAAAATATACTGACATCGCAGCCGTGTCTGCCGGCCAGAAGGCAGAATGGCAGACCTTCCCATTTTCCTTTCATCCCCATAACTTACCCTTGCAAGCCCCTTAGCAACAGACGTGGCATATCCGTTGCTCCTACTAAAATGTAATACTGCAAAGGTCTTCTAAAGGACAAGCGCCGTGGAGGGAAGATTCACAATCCTGATTGCCGACCGGAACCGACACGTTCGAGAATTTCTGCAGCGCGAACTAATGGCAGAAGGTTACAGTGTGAAGACGGCGAGGAGCGGGCGTGAAGTTTTAACGATGGCCGACGGCCAGGACCATCCGGACCTTATTATTCTGGATTTGGAGATATCCCCCGTCAGTCGCTTGATCATTTTAGAAGAGCTTGAAAAGAGGGATCCTCCCATTCCCGTGGTCGTCTACACACTCCTTACCGAGTATAGAGACCACCCGGTAGTAAAGAAGGCTGCCGCCTTTTTAGAAAAGAAGGGAGACAACGTTGATGCCTTTAAGGCAAAGGTAGTGAACGCGTTGAAGAGCTATTATCCGAATCGGTTCTTATCGATATCGAAAGGAGGTGAGACAAAGGAGAAATAACCAAAAGGGGGCGATAACAGTAGGAATTGTATCACTTTGCCCTTTCGAAAAACAGACATCTTCAAAAATCCAAGCTAATACTATCAAACAAACAAGGAGGTGAAAATAATAATGAACGTTTTCAGGAAACTGTACGAAGGACTAAAAACCGCTGCCGTAGCCCATGCTGTGTGGGATTATGAGACATCCATGTCAATTCTGAAAAGCCGCAAAAAACTTTTCATCCTCGGTCTCATGGTGCTGCCCGTGATCCTGGTCTCGATTGCTTTTGCAGTAGATCTTCCAGCAATTTTAGGCGGGAAAAAGGCATATGCCCCTGCTTTCTATAATCCGACAATCTTTATCATATCTATCTTGATAGGGTTGTGTGCAGGTCTTATCACCGGATGCATCGGGGCGGGCGGTGGTTTTATCATAACACCAGCCCTGATGAGCGCCGGGGTAAAGGGAATACTTGCCGTGGGCACGGACCTCTTTCACATCTTTGCCAAGGCCATTATGGGCGCCACCGTACATAAGAAACTGGGCAATATCTCCGTAGGTCTTGCAGTGGCGTTCCTGATAGGTTCTTTTATAGGGGTCACAGGCGGAGGAGTGATCAATAGAACCCTCTATGAAATGAATCCGGTGCTGAGTGATACGTTCATCAGTTTAGTCTATGTCTTCATGTTAGGGTTTCTTGGACTTTACGCACTTTTCGATTTTCTGAAGCTACGAAAAAAAGGGGGAGAAACCGAAGTCCATGGCGGAGAAGCTGAGAGCACCAAGGCAGCGGCTACAACCGGAGTTACGGGATTTGCTGGCAGGCTGCAAGCGGCCAGGATACCGCCCATAATTACCTTTGATCAGGACCTGGTGCCCGGCGGGAGAAAACTGCCGGCCATCTTTGTGACCATCTGCGGTGGTATCGTCGGATTTGTAGCTGCTATCATGGGGGTTGGCGGCGGATTTCTCACTTTTCCCATGTTCGTTTACACTCTGGGGGTGTCCTCGTTTACAACTGTCGGTACCGACATCTTTCAGATCATCTTTACGGCAGGCTGGGCATCTATCTCTCAGTATGCCATTTATGGGTTTATATTTTACACTCTCGCCACAGGGATGCTGCTCGGCTCGCTTATAGGGATTCAGATCGGCGCACTGACGACGAAGGTGGTAAAAGGGATCTATATCCGCGGTTTTTATGCTACCGCCATCATTGCGGGTTTTATAAACAGACTCTTTGCCCTTCCTGGAAAATTAGGCGACCTCGAAATAATCAAGATATCCAAGGGCCTGGGCAGCGGTTTGGCTACAGCCGGAACAATCATATTTTTTGTGGTGATCGGCTTTTTTGCTGTCTGGGTATCCAGTAAGTTTTTCGGAAATATAAAAACATTGAAGGGGGGGGTGTAAGCTCATGGCTATTGTAGAGAAAAAGGAATTTACCAAAGGTATGATCCTGACCATCTCATTCCTGATTGTTCTGGTGATCATATACTCGCCTGTGTTTAAGGGGAAAAACGGCCTGGAGGCCTCCGATGATCTTTTTAACTCGATCGCCAAGGGTTCCACCTACTATATTCCAGGGATGATCAAAAAGAGCAAGGCGTTTATGGGCAAAGAGATTGGTGTGACTATTAGATTAAGTAATACTGACATTGCCAGGAAGACCGGCAGCCTCTTTTCCGCGGCAGGCGCCGCTGTTAGCCAGGATGAAGCTCAACTTACCATAAAAGGAGACCTTGGCAAGATACTTGCCGCTGCCCTTCAGGACTCCGATGACATGTTTAACAACAAGGGGGCTGTATTGAGAGAGAAATACGGGTACGATCCGAAAGAGGCGATGTACAACTGGTGGTTGGCGTGCAAGCTTATAGACAAGGCACTTAAGAAACAAAAAAGGTTCAAGGAAGCAAAGTTTGTTACCAGCGTGAGAAAGAAGGCCGTTGAAACAGGGTATAATTTCTACGGCATCGAAGCTGAAAAGGCGTCAAAACGTGCTGGTATCTTGAGCTCTGTTCTGATATTTTATGTTGTTTATACCATGTGGTGGGGTTTTTCCGTCTTCTTTCTGTTTGAGGGAATCGGCCTGAAGATGGAAGCGGCCAAGGAAAAGAAAGAAGTCTAAAAAACGACCTCTGCGCCGCAGTGCCCATCTCACCTTTTGCGGGTGAGATGGGCACCTCCCCTTCTCACCTTGACATCCTAACCCGCCTGTAATATTCATTCTACACAACCTACACAACTTCGCTAAAGTCGGGGCTTGTGCGTAAATAGGTCCGCCATTGAGTAAAATATTATCAAACAGAGACGAATCTGGCAGGAACCCGCTTGAGCATATCATGAAGCTGGCACGGATCGGGACTGCCCTTTCGGCGGAAAAGAACCTTGACCGGCTGTTCGAGATGATTGTAGATGAGGCCCGTGAATTCACCAATGCCGACGGGGGTACCCTCTACATAATGACCGATGATGAGACTGCATTGCGCTTTGCCATTGTTCAGACTTCATCGTTAAATATTCGGATGGGAGGCACAAGCGGAGAAATAACCTGGCATCCAATCAACTTGAAAAACCCCGATGGCACCCCCAACCATGCTAATGTCTGTGCCCACGTGGCCTTGTCGGAAGAGACTGTCAATATTGCTGATGTCTACCATGCAGAGGGGTTTAACTTTGAGGGAACCCGCAAATTCGATGCAGGTACCGGATATCGTTCCAAATCGATGCTCGTGGTTCCGATGCGCAATCACGAAAATGACATCATTGGCGTGCTCCAATTGTTGAATGCACAGGACAGAGTGACCGGCGAAGTGATCCCGTTTTCCATAGAATGCCAGAGGCTGACAGAGTCACTGGCCTCCCAGGCGGCAGTGGCCCTTACCAACAATCGGCTTATTCAGGCCTTGGAGAACTTGTTTGAAGCGTTTATCAGGTCGATTGCCACGGCTATTGACGAGAAATCACCATATACCGGCGGTCATGTCCGGCGGGTGGCTGAACTAACGATGACTATCGCCGCAAGGATAAACGATGCAAAAGATGGCCCCTATGCTAACGTTTCTTTCACTGACGACGAGATGAAAGAACTCCGGATCGCAGCATGGATGCACGATGTAGGCAAAATAACTACGCCGGAATACGTCGTGGACAAAGCTACCAAGTTAGAGACGATTTTTGACAGGATTGAGGTCATAAAAACACGGTTTGAGGTGCTGAAGAGGGAAAGCAAGATCAAATCTCTCAAAGAAAAGGCGTCATGGAAGAAAGACTTACAATTCGAAGCTATCCGAGATAGTTACAAGAACAAAATTAAGAGCTTAAAAGACGACTTCAACTTCCTGGCCAGCCTTAACAAGGGAAAAGACTACCTGGATGATGACAGGATCAAGAGGTTACAGGCTATTGCCAGAAAAAAATTGGTAGTCGATGGAAAAGTCCAGCCCCTGCTCACCGAAGATGAAATACACAACCTGCTCATTCGCCGGGGGACACTAACGGACGAGGAAAGAGAGATTATCAAGAACCACGCTGCAATCACTTTCAAGATGCTATCCCAGCTTCCATTTCCGAAAAAGTTGAAAAATGTTCCTCTCTATGCAGGAGCCCACCACGAGAGGCTGGACGGTTCAGGCTATCCACTCGGGTTGAAAGGAGATCAACTTCCGTTACAGGCGCGGATTATTGCATTGGCCGACGTATTCGAGGCGTTAACAGCCAAGGACAGGCCGTACAAGAAGGGAAAAACCCTCTCTGAGGCTATGAAGATCCTACAATCTATGGCCAAGGACAACCACATTGACCCAGATTTGTTTGATCTGTTTGTCAAGGAAGGGATCTATATGGATTATGCCAAGAAAGAGTTGTCCCCCCAGCAGATTGATGAAGTGAAGTCTTAACCATTCAGGTTAGCCAGGGCACAAAGGCTATTATCATTTTGATGGAGATTCCGATGCGTTATTATCCTGTTAACTTAGACGTTCGCGATAAGGACTGTCTTGTCGTTGGAGGCGGGCACGTCGGCGAGCGGAAGGTAAAGACCCTGATTGATTGCGGTGCACGTGTCTTCGTTGTAAGCTTGCAAGCCACAGAGTACCTCCGTGGACTTGCCTCGCGTGGCGTCATTGTTTTGAAGCAGAGGGAGTATCGATCCGCCGACCTGAACAACAAGTTTCTTGTAATTGGTGCAACAGACGATGAAGAGATAAACCAACAAATTAGCAATGATGCTGCAAGGCTCAGGATTCTGTGTAACATTGCCGACCGCCCGGGAGCCTGCAGCTTTGTTTTGCCCGCTATCGTTCGCCAGGGAGACCTGGTGATTGCCATTTCTACGTCAAACAAGAGTCCGGCTATAGCCAGGAGGATACGGCAGGAGCTGGAAAAAGAATTCGGGCCGGAATATGCCTTGTTGTTAAACCTGATGGGAGCCATCCGTCACAAGCTTATGGCAGAGGGGAAAAGCCCTGAAGCCAATAAGCATATTTTTGAATCTTTGCTCGATGAAGGAATCCTGGATATGATCCGGGAAAAGCGCATCCAGGATGTGGACATCCTGCTCACAGAGGAACTCGGCAAAGGATACGCCTGGAATGAGTTGATGAAAACCACTGAGGACGAGCGATGAATATCTTCTTTGCTCTAACAATCGCATGCTACATTGCAAGCTCTCTCGGCTATCAAGCTTACGTTGTGTTTCAAAAGCGAGTGATTTACAGGATAGCGATGATTGGACTCTGGACAGGGTTTGTGTGTCATACAATAGTTATTGCAATGAATTATGTTGAAGCTGGATATGTCCCGGTTCAGAACATCCATGAAACATTTTCCGCCTTTGCATGGGCTGTTGCCGGCGTCTTCCTTGCGCTGCAGATCAGGTTCAATCTTATGGTGTTAGGAGCCCTTGTCGCCCCGGTGGCTGCGCTTTGCACAGTCATAGCTTCCATTCTGTCGAAACCGCAGATTCAGATGACTCCACTGTTTGAAAACCTGTGGCGGACGTCTCATATCGGGGCAATCATCCTTGGAAACGCCGCCTTTGCCATAGCGTTTCTGGTAAGTATCCTTTATCTGATTCAAGAACGCGCCATCAAGAGCAAAAAGCGCGGCTTTTTCTTCCGCCGCCTCCCCTCTCTGAAACTGCTTGATTCCATGGGCTATTCATGTTTGATCGTCGGGTTTCCCGTTCTCACCTTTGGAGTCATTGCGGGGGCCGTTTACTCACAGATGGTCCGAGGCCGGGTCTGGAGCTGGGATCCGAGAGTAATCTTCGGGGTGATTGCCTGGCTGGTATATGCAGTTTTGCTTCATGAGCGGTTAGCAGTGGGATGGCAAGGGCGGCGGGCGGCCATCATGACCATGGCGGGATTTGCAGTACTTCTTTTTACCTTTTTCCTCCGCTTTTTGGGATAGGATATATAGACATAAGAGCTGCAATGACGTTTTTAAAATCTAAACCGATACAAAAGCCATAAAATGAACTCAAGAACCACGGCAAGCACACTGAATAGTTCAATACTGCCTGAAAAAAAGAAAATAGTGTTAATAGGCCTGAATCATAAAACCGCCCCGGTGGAAGTTCGGGAGGGCCTTGCCTTCTCCAGTGAGGATACGCCCAAAGCTTTGCAAACATTGCGTGAATTTCCCATTATAGATGAGTTACTTCTTTTTTCTACTTGCAATCGGGTAGAATTTCTCTTCACCACTGAGGATGTATCCGCCGGTGTAGAGGCAATTAAGGATTTTTTGGCCAGATTTAAAAAAACGCCTCGACAGGCTTTTGAACAAAGCCTTTATCTGTATGACGGGGACGATGCTGTGCGCCACATATTTCGTGTTGCATCGAGCCTTGATTCCATGGTTGTGGGTGAGCCTCAGATCCTGGGCCAGATCAAAGAAGCATACCGATACGCATCTGATTATAGAACCTGCGGCGTTATCCTGAACAGGCTCATGCATCGGTCATTCTCAGTAGCCAAGCGCGTGCGAACCGAGACCGGAATCGGTGACCATGCAGTCTCCGTCAGCTATGCCGCTGTGGAGCTGGGACGGAAGATCTTTGGTGACCTTGAAGGCAAAGCGGTATTGCTCATAGGTGCCGGCGAGATGGCCGAACTCGCCGTGGAGCACCTTGTGAGAAATCGGGCAAGACCCATATTTGTCGCAAACAGAACCTTTGAGCGGGGGGTCGAGATGGCCGAAAAATTTAAGGGAACAGCCATCCGCTTTGACGAGATTCATAACTATTTCAAACAGGTAGATATTGTCATCAGTTCAACCGGTGCGCCGGGTTATATTGTGGTGCGCGATGATTTTAAAGGAATCATGCGGGCACGCAGAAATCGCTCGCTTTTCTTCATCGATATTGCGGTTCCCCGGGATATAGATCCCGAGCTCAATCGCATAGAAAATGTGTATGTCTATGATATTGATGACCTCAATAGCACCATCGAACAAAATATAGACGAGCGGCGACACGAGGCTTTGAGAGGAAACAGGATCGTAGACAAGGCAGTGATTCAGTTTCGCAGGTGGTTTGAATCACTTGATGTGGTACCTACTATAGTGGCCATTCGGAACAAGATGGAAGATATCCGACAAAAAGAATTGAAAAAAACTCTTGCAACGCTCAGCTCAGCATCCGAGGAAGACCGCATGGCCATTGACAGATTGACTGCGGCCATTGTAAACAAGATTCTTCATAATCCCACGGTTTTTTTAAAAGAAAGAGGCCACAAGGATAAAAAAACCCTGTATGTGGACGTTGCCAGAAGGCTTTTTCATCTTGACGAAAGCAACGACAGGGGTAGGGGCGATTCATGAATCGCCCCTACAGGCA
>QMMV01000090.1 GCA_003647435.1 Deltaproteobacteria bacterium
GTACAATAACATGAACTGGTTGCCAACATCAGTTAGGCTAAAGCATAGGTTTGTTGCTTAACTGTTCTTTCTTAACGCTCGCTAACGCTCTCAGACAGTGAGACAGCCTATACCGGATTGCCCATATACGATAATATTTTCAAAAGGCTAAAATGATACGATTTTTGAAAATATTATTGCGGATGGCCTGTCCGTTACGTATGTCTGTTTTTTAAAAGAGCTAAAGTGTTACCCGTAAATGGGAGACTACAGTTTGACCTTTCGCGAGGTGAGCTATATCGGCATCGTGCAAAAGGTAAGGGATATATGGAAAAAATTCTCATTGAAGGGGGACGGCGTTTAGAAGGAACCGTAGCAATAAGCGGGGCAAAAAACGCAGCCCTTCCCATACTGGTCTCTGCACTTCTGACAGATGGATGGAATACCTACCAGAATGTGCCAGAGCTGAGAGATGTCATGACTATCAACAAACTGCTAACCGAGCTTGGCGCCCGGGTGGAGACCGAAAAAAATACAGTAAGAGTTAATGCCGGCGCCTTAAGCCGCTACGAGGCACCTTATGAGCTGGTAAGAACCATGCGTGCCTCGGTCCTTGTGCTTGGGCCGTTGCTCGCACGCCTGGGTCGCGCACGTGTCTCCCTGCCAGGCGGGTGTGCCATCGGAGCGCGGCCAATCAATCTGCATCTGCGGGGCTTAGAGTTACTTGGGGCTGAGATTAGCCTGAGTCATGGCTATATCGAGGCAAAGGCAAAGTCGCTCAAAGGAACCGACATCTATTTTGATATCGTAACAGTGACAGGGACCGAAAACCTGATGATGGCTGCTGTGCTGGCCGAAGGGACTACCACACTGCGCAATGCGGCACGCGAGCCCGAAGTTTGCGCTCTGGCAGAAGCCTTAAATCAGATGGGAGCACAAATATCAGGTGCCGGAACACCGATGATAACAATAAGGGGGGTTGACACGCTCAGACCTGCTTCTGTAACCATCATCCCGGACAGGATTGAGACCGGCACTTTTATTATTGCATCTGCCTTGACACAGGGAAATATCAAGATTGTAAGCTGTGAGCCCTCTCATCTGACAGCCGTTATCCACAAAGTGCGCGAGGCAGGGGTGACAATAGAAGAAGAACCAGGCGGGCTTCGTGTCATAGGGGGGGAGCCCATTTGCAGCGTGGATGTGAAGACCCTTCCGTATCCGGGCTTTCCGACCGATATGCAGGCCCAATTCATGGTGCTCATGTGCCTGGCCTCCGGCCTGAGTGTTATCTCAGAAACCATTTTTGAAAACCGGTTCATTCACGTGTGTGAACTTCAGCGCATGGGTGCAAATATCAAGGTTTCCGGTAACACTGCCATCGTATCAGGCGGCAAAAGCCTGACAGGCGCCCCTGTTATGGCTACAGACCTGAGGGCAAGCGCATCTTTGATACTGGCGGGGCTGGCGGCAAAAGGAACCACCGAGGTTTCCCGGGTTTATCACATCGACCGCGGCTATGAAGCAATCGAGAAAAAGTTGGCTCAACTGGGCGCGAATATCAGGCGCGTGCAGATAACCTGATGCCTTCCGGAGATCCCCGAGAAAGTTATTCCAGACCCCTGATTCCGGTCGTCCTCTCTTTCATATGTGGAATCGTCACAGGCCTTTACCTGCCTGACCTTCCCGGCACGCTTTTCGCCCTTTGTGCCTGTTTTATTTCATGCATCTTTCTTGCCTGGAGGCAAAAAATGCTTTGCCTCCTGCCGCTTATGCTATTTTTTCTCTTAGGCTACTGCAGCATTCAGTACAGGGTTGCCCCGAGATTGCCTGCCAATCACATCTCCTCTTTTGCCGATGACAATCTCTGGCATATCATTGGCACAGTGGATAGCCAACCGAGATACATCGGTGATCGAACGCGCTTCACTCTTAGGGTGAGGTCGCTTGCAAGAAAGCAGAGATATTATCCGGTAACAGGTAGGATACAGCTTAATGTGAGGGGAAATATAGCTGATATTTCTGCAGGCGACAGCATTGCCTGCCTGGCAAGAGTGAGTAAGATCCGAAATTTCAACAACCCCGGTAGCTTTAATTACAGGCGATATCTGGCTTTCCGGGGGATACTGGCCTCAGCGTTTGTCTCGAATGAAAACCATTTGGTCAGGTTGAATACCCGGAACGCCCTCTGGTTTCGTTCTCATCTCAACCGCTGGCGGCAGGCGGTGAGCAGTCTGATTGACATGGCCGCTCGAGGCCAGCCTGCCGGACTGTTGAAGGCCCTTATCATCGGGAACCGCAGCGAGGTTGCGGGGCAAACGCGACGGCTATTTAACCTGATCGGGGTTGCGCATTTGCTTGCCATATCAGGGCTTCACATCGGCATGGTGGCAACGGTCGCCTTTTTTCTATTTCGACTTTTGCTGGCACGATCCGAAAGGATTCTTCTATCTGCCTGGGTGACGCGCGGTGCAGCCTTGTTGAGCGTACTTCCCGTGCTTTTCTACGGGTTCCTGGCCGGTGGCTCACCCGCCACTCAACGCGCCGTTATTATGGTGATGGTCTTGCTGACCGCACTGGTTTTTGAGCACGAACACGAACCAATCAATACCCTTGCACTGGCAGCACTCATAATCCTTGTCATACGTCCTACGGCTCTTTTTGAGATATCCTTTCAGCTTTCATTTATCGCCGTATTTGCCATTCTGTACACCCTCAAACACCTTCCGCTGGCAAGCAAGTTAAGAAAAGGCTCTCCTACGGCTTTAAAAAGGCTCGCCCTCTTTTTGCTGGTCTCTGCAACAGCTATCCTGGGAACCTTGCCTATAACTCTTTACTACTTTAATCAAACATCCATCATCGGGCTCATAAGCAACTGCTTTATGGTACCGCTCATCGGATTCGTGGTCGTGCCGATGGGCTTGACAGCAGTTCTCTTCTTACCCATCTTCCCCACGGCGGCACTCTGGATCATGAAGACCGCCGCAATTACCGTGCAGGGGGGGCTGGCTGTCGCGGGCCTGTTATCAAGATGCCCGGTTGCCTCTGTAAAGACCGTGACTCCCTCTTTGTTTGAGATCGCCCTTTACTTTGCCCTTGCATGGGCCTTGTTTAATCTCAAGCGAACACGCCTATCAAGGGTTGTTGTAGTCGTCATTGTTGTTATGGCGTCGGCGGATGTCGCCTATTGGGTCAGCCAAGGCCGTGGAAGCAAAGAGTTGAGGATGACCATTCTTGATGTCGGCCATGGCAGTTCAGCCCTTCTGCAGCTTCCCGGCGGACGGTGTATGTTAGTGGACGGGGGTGGGTTTTATGACAACCGTTTTGACGTCGGGGCTCGAGTGGTAGCACCTTTTTTATGGCGGAAAAAGATTGCTACCGTGGAGACGATTGTACTTTCACATGCCGACCCCAACCACCTGAACGGTCTTTTGTTTATTGCAAAACATTTCAACGTAAAACAGGTCTGGATGAATCAACAGTACGTGCCAATCAAATCATACGAAGATTTTCTCAACCTTATCTCAGAAAAAAAGATTCAGGTTGTGCCATTAGAAGATCTTCTGAAACCAAAAACGATTAACGGAGTTCGATTCCAGGTCCTTTATCCTCCCCGGGACTTCCTCGAGAGGAGTAGGCAAGATGCCTGGCGGAAAATAAACAACAATTCTCTCGTTTTGAAGGTCTCTTTTCGCAAGGTTTCATTTCTCCTGCCCGGAGATATTGAGGCACAGGCAGAAAACGAACTTGTTTACCTTGCGGGCGACAAGCTGAAAAGCGACGTCCTGTTGGTTCCTCACTACGGCGGTAACACCTCGAGTACCCCGGAGTTTGTAGAACATGTAGACCCCGCAATAGCAGTCATATCCGCGGGCAGGAAGAACAGGTTCGAATTCCCTCATCCAAATATCCTCAGCCGCTATCAGGCACGTGGTTGCCGCATATTTTGCACAGACCGCAATGGCGCCGTCACCATCTCCACAGATGGGACTGATATCAGGGTAAAACCTTTCCTAAGCCAACAGGCTTGCCGGTGGTCGGCTGAAGGTAGATTGCAACAATGAAGTAATGACGAAGGTGATCGAGCCCGTAAGTTCTTGACAGGGCCGGTAATGTTTAATAAACCTTAGGAAGTGTTCTTTTGGTTCACGTCAAGTGCAAGGAATAGTCCCCCCATTATGGCTTCATTCATACCGGCGTACATAGAAACTCGAAAGCGCGGGCTCCTGAAGGAAAAAATTGAACAGGCTTATAATATCCTAAAGGCCTGTACTCTCTGCCCCAGGGAGTGTGGGGTGGATCGTCTCTCTGATAAAAAGGGTATCTGCCAGACTGGCAGACGCGCCATCGTAGCAAGTTACAACCCTCATTTTGGCGAGGAAAGCCCTTTGGTTGGAAGGCACGGCTCCGGCACAATATTCTTTTCTGGTTGTAACCTTATGTGCATCTTCTGCCAGAATTACGAGATCAGTCACAAGGCAGAAGGGGAGGAGCTTTCTTCCGAAGAGCTTGCCAGGGTAATGGTGTTACTTCAAAACACTGGTTGTCCAAACATCAACTTTGTCACACCAACCCACGTTGTGCCACAGATCTTAGCCGCCCTTGACAAAGCTATTGAACTCGGCCTCCGTGTCCCGCTTGTCTATAACACAGGCGGCTATGACAAGGTGGAGACGCTGGCTATCCTCGAAGGCGTTTTTGATATCTATATGCCGGATTTTAAGTACTGGGACTCTGAGGTGGCCAAAAAACTGAGCAACGCCCCGGACTATCCGGAAGTAGCCCGTGAGGCCTTCAAGGAGATGCACCGCCAGGTAGGCGACCTGATCCTAAATGAAGAAGGGATTGCCCAAAGAGGTCTATTGATCCGACATCTTGTCCTGCCGGAGGGCTTAGCAGGAACCCGACAGGTCATGCGTTTTCTGGCCAGGTGGATTTCGCCGAACAGTTACGTAAATATTATGGCACAGTACAGGCCGTGCGGCAGGGCCTTCGAGGTGCCGGCCCTGAGCCGCACGATTACTGAAGAAGAGTACGAGGAAGCAATCCGGATGGCGCATGAAGAGGGAATCAATCGGCTTGATCAGCGAAAAAGGGTCTTTCTGTTTTTGTAGATGCGATGGAAAGAATATTTGCTATAGGCGATATTCATGGCTGCCTTGATAAGTTAACATCGCTGATGCGCATTCTTGATATTGATACGGAAAAAGATACGCTGGTGTTCATGGGAGATTATATCGACCGCGGCCCTCACTCAAAGGAGGTGGTTGAATACCTGATCGATCTGGCCGGGCGGCAAGACCGTGTGATTTTCTTGAAAGGGAATCACGAACTAATGTTGCAGAATTACTTAAATGGCACGGACATGCTTACTTTTCTGGCCAACGGAGGGGAAGCAACTCTCCAAAGCTATTTGAGGGATGCTCCATATCCCGGAAACAGAGCAATACCCGAAAAACACCTTGACTTTTTTGACAGCCTTCGTCTGTACTATGATACAGATGACTTCCTCTTCGTGCACGCTGGATTGAGGCCTAACGTACCCCTTGAGGAACAGGATGAAATGGATATGCTCTGGATACGGGACGAATTCATATATTCTGATTTTTCCTTCGGAAAACGTGTGATCTTTGGCCACACTCCTTTTCCGGAACCGCTGGTTATGAAAAATAAGATCGGCATTGATACCGGCGCCGTCTATGGCAACAAATTGACCTGTGTACGGCTGCCGGATGTGAGGTTTTATAGAGTGTAAGTTGCAGCCTAACCGATAAAACAGGTTCACCGTAGCTCACTTTAGTTCACTTCATGGTTTATGGTTCAAAGTCAACCGACCTGAACCCTGAGTAATTACAACTTACCAAAGGAGGTGCCGGCTATGGGAGTGCATGAGGTTCTGAAAAACATCACGTGGCTTGGACACGACGGGTTTTTCATCAAAGGAGATGGCAAGGTCATTGTCATTGACCCGTTTCAGTTGAAGGAGTGTGAACCTGCTGACCTCATCTTGATTACTCACGAGCATTATGATCACTGCTCGCCAGATGATGTTAAAAAGGTTCAGAAGCCTTCTACAGTGATCGTAACCGAAGCTGATTCGGCCAAAAAGCTCACCGGAGATATTCGCGTAGTCGCTCCTGGAGATAAACTGACTGTTTCAGGAATCCCGATTGAGGTTGTGCCAGCCTACAACACGAACAAGAAGTTTCATCCCAAAAGAAACGGCTGGCTGGGATTTATCGTCACCGTAGACGGTGTAAGGCTCTATCATGCAGGCGATACCGATCTGATACCGGAGATGGATTCCCTGAAGGCGGATATCGCTCTTCTTCCTGTTTCTGGAACTTATGTCATGACTGCCGAAGAGGCCGTCGAAGCTGCCAAGAGAATCAAACCTGAGATCGCTATCCCAATGCATTATGGGGCCATTGTCGGTAGTGCGGAGGATGCCTTGCGGTTTTCTGACGCGCTGGCCGGTACTTGTGAAGTGGTGGTGTTAAGCCGATGAAAAGGATTATATTATATGCGGTGTTGATCTTTCTACTGGGCGCTGGCACCGCCAGCGCGAGGCGACTGAGCGTGGCATCACCCAAAGCGAATGTCCGCTCAGGGCCGGGACTGAATCATGAAATCCTGTGGTCTGTCGGCAAATATTATCCAGTTGATATCGTTAAGAAGTCTGGAAACTGGTATAAGATTCGTGATTTTGAGGGAGATATAGGATGGATGCACCGCTCCCTGCTGAAAAAGATCCCTTCCGTTATCGTCAAGGGGGCTCTGGTCAATGTGCGCTCAGGGCCGGGAATGAAGTACAGGGTTTTGTTCCAGGCCGAAAAGGGGGTCAGCTTCAAGCTTCTTAAAAAGAAGAAAAATTGGCTCAAGGTCCGGCACGCCGACGGAGACATCGGATGGATTCACAAGAGCCTCGTCTGGGGTTATTGACATGTCCTGTTTTCGCTTCCGCGCTCTTTTTCATTGGTCTTCCAAGAGAGTATGAGGCAGGTGGCCATGAGCCCGGAAAAAGCGAAAGGACCGTTTCTACAGCCTTTGATTGTGGCTTCCGTCAGTGTTGTATTCATCTTTCTTATTCTGACTTTGGGGCTCCTTGACCTCCGGAGGCTTGACAAGACCCTGATTGCGCTTCTTGAGAACCGGGGACTCGATATCATTGAAGACGTCAATAGGGTTGCCGGCCAGAATTTCAAAAGCCTGCTTCAGTCATTTCAAGGCAGCCGGGGTTACGAGACAAACCTGCCGCTGACGGATGAATCCTTTTCTCTCCAGGAAACTCTTGTTCTCAGTCTTCTTGATCTTGCACGCGACATCGACGTGAAATGTGGGACAGGTGTTTTCAGTGAGCAAGACATCAAAGACCTTGCATCTAAGAAACGCATATGGGTTGTTGCCTTGCTAAACGAGCATGGTGCTGTCACCTTTCAGAACAGGCCCTTGCCCGAAGGTCTTCTTTCTCGGGTAACTTCCGTTATTGCCAGGGGTGAAGATATAACCATAGATTTCTTTGGCCGGCCCGGGCGAAATAGTGAAGATATTAGATTCGTCGCAGTTCGAGGTAAGGCGGTAAGTGGAACAATCCTCATTGCCCTGAATGACA
>QMMV01000091.1 GCA_003647435.1 Deltaproteobacteria bacterium
CATTAAGTCAGCCTGAACCAGAGAAAGCCTTTCCCTGTCCTGTTTTCCTGGAGTTTTGCCGGCTTTGTCCAATAGATGGTTTATTTCCCGAACCCTTTCAAAGACAAATCCAATAGCCCTGGCAGTGTTGAAATCGTCATTCATCGCCTCGCAGAATTCTTCCCAGAGCTTGCCGTGCTTTTTCTTGTAGCCGGCTCCGCAGGGCCCTATACGTTCTTCAATTCGTTGCAAGAGGGAATATATCTTTTCAAGCCTGGCTTCGGCCTCAACCATAGCCTGATTTGTGAAGTCTAACGGGCTCCGGTAATGATTGGAAAGAAGAAAAAGGCGCAGGGCCTCGGGATGATGTTCTTTCAGGATATCCTTGATCATGAGAAAATTTCCAAGAGATTTGGACATCTTTTCGTGGTTGATCGTCACAAAACCGTTGTGGATCCATACATTCACAAAGGGCACTCCAAAGGCTCCTTCAGACTGGGCAATCTCATTCTCATGATGTGGGAAGATGAGATCTTTGCCCCCTCCATGAATATCAAAATGAGGGCCGAGAAAGTGGGTACTCATGGCAGAGCATTCGATATGCCAGCCAGGACGCCCCTTCCCCCAAGGGCTGTCCCACATCGGCTCTCCCGGTTTGGCTCCTTTCCAGAGAGCAAAATCAAATGGGTTTCGTTTCTTTTTATCCACCTCTACCCGTGCCCCTGCCTTCATGTCCTCAAGTCTGCGCCCCGAAAGTTTGCCATAATCGGCAAAGGTCTCCACGGCAAAAAACACATCACCACCGGCCATATATGCGTGGCCGCTGGCGAAAAGCCTCTGGATGAGCGCTATTATTTCAGGAATATGCTCCGTGGCCCTTGGCTCGTAGGTTGGCCGGTGCTCTTTTAGGGCATCCATATCATCATGGAATTCCTCGATATATTTCTCCGAAAGTTCTCCTGTGGAGATCCCTAACTCGTTTGCACGGTTGATGATCTTGTCATCAACGTCCGTAAAATTGCGTACATATGTCACCTGGTATCCGATTGCCCTTAAATACCGGACAATCATATCGAAGACGATAACCGACCGGGCATGGCCGATATGGCAGGCGTCATAGACCGTTGGGCCGCACACATAGATCCCGACCCTGCCCTCTTTTATCGGCCTGAAAGTTTCCTTTTTTCTTGTCAATGTATTATAAATCTTCAGCATCACAACTCGAGACCTTTCCACAACCCCTTTTCCCCTCCTTTGTATGACCTTTTTGACCCATCCACGGGCTTGCTCACTAAATCCCAAAAACAGGGCCTAACAGCCTCAACCAGTTTGTGATTTGCCCACTGGTGCGGGCCGCCTGCCCCGTTAAATTTCCAGAATGGAACCCTGTTTAACGGGGTGAACCACGCCCGGCAAGCAGACCAGACGAACCAGACAGACCAAACAGACCAGATAGACCAAACAGACCAACCAGAGGGGTCTCTGCCGTTCATTAAGATGCAGCACCCACCATCCACCATCCAGCATCCAGTATCCAGCATCCAGCATCAAGCATCAAGTATCCAGTATCCAGCACCCAGTATCAAGTATCAAATATCGCTGCTCCTATCTTTCAACTCCAGTGCCCTCTCAATTCTGTGGAGGAGGGTATCTTTATCTAAGTTGCAGAAGATCTTTTCGAGTTCGGGCCCTGCCATCTCTCCGGTGAGAGCGGCGCGTATGGGCAGAAAGAGTTTTTTCCCTGAATAACCAGACATCCTCTTCACCTCTTTAATAAGCGCATTATAGGCATCTTTACTCCGAGGCGCATCGAGCGTTTGAAGTGCGCTTGCCATAACCTTCAGAACCTTTGCTGAGGAATCGGCGCGGAGGACCTCTTCAGCCTCCATCGAAAAGGCTACATTCTTTTCCGTAAAAATATCAAACAGTTCCTCCAACTGGCCTAAGTTTTCAATATTGTCTTTCACGAGAGGAACGATCTGGAGCAGGCGCTTTTTGTCCAGGAGCCCCCTTTCGGTACCAAGTGCTAACCAGTGGTCGAGCACGGTTTCCGGCGGGAGACGTTTCAGATATTTTGCGTTCATCCACTTGAGCTTTGCCAGGTCGAAGACAGCGGCATTCTTGCCTGCCTTTCTCACATCGAACGCTCCGATCATCTCGCTTGTTGAAAGAATTTCCTGGCTTCCACTTAAGGAGCCCCCGATCCAGGCTATGTAATTGGTTATCGCCTCGGGGACAAATCCCTGTTCCTTCAACTGCTCAACCGTAGTCACACCGTGGCGTTTGCTTAGCTTGCTACGGTCGGCTCCAAGCAATAGCCCGTGATGGGCAAACTGAGGAGGCTTGAAGCCGAGAGCTTCATAGAGAAGAATCTGCCTGGGTGTATTTGAAAGATGATCTTCTCCCCTGATAACCAACGAGACCTTCATGAGGGCATCATCTACCACCACGGCGAAATTGTAAGCCGGAAGGCCTGTAGAGCGAACAATTATAAAGTCCCCTATAAGATTTGTATTGAAATTGACAGGCCCATGTATCAGATCGTTCAACCTGACCATACCTCTTTCAACCTTGAAACGAATGGCCGGTTTTCTCCCCTCAGATTCAAGCCGCTGCCGTTGTGCCTCGGTAAGGCTGCGGCATTTTCCGCTGTATCGGGGGGCAATCCCCCTGGCAAGCATCTGCTGCCGCTCCGCATTCAGCTCCTCATCCGTACAGTAGCAGGGATATACCAGGCCCGCATCCGTGAGCTTCTTGAGATATGCCCGGTATGACTCAATGCGCTCAGACTGCCGGTATGGACCAAAAGGCCCGCCGATGTCAGGCCCCTCATCCCAGTCAATCCCAAGCCACCGGAGCGTGTCTATCAGCGTGGTTTCATAATGTCGCAGCGAGCGGGAGATGTCTGTATCCTCGATGCGCAGTATAAAGGTGCCGCCGGTTTTCCGGGCATGCAGCCAGTTGAACAGAGCCGTTCTTGCATTTCCCACGTGAAGCTTACCTGTGGGACTTGGAGCAAACCGTACGCGAATCTTGTTTGCAGGCATCTTAGTTTTTCGTTCTCCTGACAATCACACTAAAGAGACCTTTGCATAACTCCTTTGGACGACCATTATGAACTTTTTGGGGCACCTATCCGGGCGAAGCGAACGGCCCCAGTGGGCAAATCCCAAACTGTTTGAGGCCGTCAGGCCGAGTTTTTGGGATTTAGTGAGCAAGCCCATGGATGGGTCAAAAAGTTCATACAAAGGAGTGAAAAGGGGGTTGTGCAAAGGTCACACTAAAACAACGCATATATAAAAGGTGCAACCGCGCTTCCCTCTGTAAATACGATCAAAAAACCCAACAGAAACAGCATTATCACTATGGGAAGGAGCCAGTAGCGTTTTCTGATTCTTAAAAATTCCCAGAACTCGACGACAATAGACTTGTTTCCCATAGCCTGCCTCCTCAGTATCGTCTTGTGAAACGCTCCCTCGGCTGAGCGGCTTCTGTGCGAGAAACCCAGTAGGATGAAGCCCCGCGATCAGGTTTCAAGGGCAAAGGAGAGCCGGTAATTACCCTTTTTATGAGGGCTGCCGGTGTAATCACCAAATAATATGCCACTGTCAGCATCGCGATGGTTACCAGCCTTCCAATAAGATAAGCTATCTTCATCCAGGCATTGTATAAAGGCATCAAGGTTAGAGGCAAGCCGAAAAGCCCCATTCCCGCCAGTGAAAGAGTCCCAAAAAGACAGGCTGCTATGGTCCGCTCCCTCCAGAACCCCAGGATGCAGAGAGATCCGAAAAAGAAAAAAGCTATTGCTCCGAATCTGCGTATCCGCCTGATTTCAATCGAGGATGAGCTCATTTCTCCACTCCTCGCCTTCCGGCCAGTCCGGCTGCTCACTTTTGAAAAGAATACAGTTTTCCATAACCAACACATCCATCTCTGTTCGCATAAAACACCGGTAAGCATCTTCCGGCGTACACACAATCGGCTCACCGCGAACATTGAAACTGGTATTGACAACAACGGCGCATCCCGTCAGTTGTTCGAAGTTTTCGATAACCTTGTAAAAATCGGGTTTGTTCTTCCTGTTTACAGTTTGGAGCCGTGCAGAGTAGTCAAGATGTGTCACCGCAGGTATGTCGCTCCTTGGTATCCTGAGCCGTTCCAACATTTCCATATTCCTATCCGCAGGCTGGGGGAGGCGTCTTTCATCCCGTACCTTGGCCACCAATAGCATGTAGGGACTCGGTCTGTCGATATCAAAATACTCTGAAGCCTTTTCCTCCAGGACCGATGGAGCAAAAGGTCTGAACGATTCACGGTATTTTATTTTCAGATTTACAACGCTCTGGGTCTCCGGAGAGCGGGGATCACCTAAGATACTCCTTGCACCCAGGGCCCTTGGGCCGAACTCCATCCTTCCGGCAAAATAACCAACAATCTTGCCTGAGGCAATTTGCTCTGCAATACGCCCTTCCCTTTCACCATTCTGAAGCTCGTGATAGACATAACCGTGATCGTCGAGGAATTGCTTGATCTGTTTGTTCGGAAATTCTGGTCCCAGGTAGGAACCTTTCTGACTGTCATGTCCGTTCGGATCAGGTCTTTCTTTTTCCAGATAGCGGTGCCATACGGAAAGTGCTGCACCAAGGGCTCCGCCGGCGTCTCCAGATGCCGGCTGTATCCAGATGTCATCAAAGGGTCCCTCTCGCAAAATCCGCCCGTTGGCAACGCAATTGAGAGCGACTCCTCCTGCAAGACAGAGCTTTTTCATCCCTGTCTCCCTGAAAACCCACCTTGCCATCTTCAGGATGATTTCCTCAGTCACGGCCTGGATACTGGCCGCAATGTCCATCTCCCTTTTTGTGATCGGACTCTCCGGTTTTCTGGGAGGGCCTCCAAAAAGCCCGGCAAATCGTCTGTTCGTCATGCGCAGACCGCCAAGAAAATCGAAATAAGAAAGATTAAGCCTGATCGATCCATCTTCTTTCAGGTCAACAAGTTCTGACAAAATCACGTCCTTGTACCTCGGCTCTCCATATGGGGCCAGGCCCATCAGTTTGTATTCTCCCGAATTCACCCTGAAACCGGTAAAATAGGTAAAAGCAGAATATAAAAGGCCAAGCGAATCAGGAAAATGAAGCTCTCTGAGAAGTTCAATGTCCCTCCCCTTCCCTATTCCGTAGCTTGCGGTCGCCCACTCCCCCACACCGTCAACCGTGAGAATTGCAGCTTGCTTGAAGGGCGAAGGATAAAAAGCGGATGCGGCATGTGCCTCGTGGTGTTCGGTATAAAGAACTTCGCCATTGTACCCGATTTCTTCCTTGATGACCCTGGGAATGTGAAGCTTTCTCCCAAGCCAGAGCGGCATCGCCTCGAGCCACGAGCGAAGACCTTTTGGCGCCACTGTCAGGTAACTCATAAGCAGCCGCTCAAAGGTCAGGAAAGGCTTGTCGTAAAAAACCGCGTAGTCGAGCTTGTCAGATGAAATGCCACCTTCTGCAAGACAGTATCGGATAGCATTTTTGGGAAAGCGAGGATCGTGCTTTTTTCTGCTAAATCGCTCCTCCTGCGCCGCAGCAACAATATCGCCATCCCGCAGAAGACACGCTGCGCTGTCATGATAAAAACAGGATATGCCCAATATGTTTCGCACTTTTTCCCTCAGCATCAAAGGAATGACAAACGGAGACGTTTGCATAAGTCCTTTGAACGGCCATTATGAACTGGTCTGGTCTGTCTGGTTTGTTTGGTTTGTTTGGTTTGTTTGGTTGGTCTGGTTGGTCTGGTTTGTCTGGTTTGTTTGGTCTGTCTGGTTGATCTGGTCTGTTTGCCGGGCGAACGGCCCACACCAGTGGGTAAATCCCAAGCTGTTTGAGGCCGTGAGGCCCTGTTTTTTGGGATTTGGCGAGGAAGCCCATTTAACTTTGAACCGTGAACCCCCAGAACGTTGAACCTCAGTATGTCCATGTCCACTACCAAAGCTCCACGATAGGCCTTGACATTTCATTTATTCTTGTTTATTAGTCAGCACATGAATGATAATCAGGCAGGTTCAGAATTAATATACAGGCCTCGCTGGTTAGCCCCCCTGCTCGCTCAGGCAATAAGTGAACATCCAGTAATAATTCTCACCGGGGCAAGACAGGTGGGCAAGAGCACCTTGCTCCAACATGAAAAACCATTTTCAGATTGGTTGCAAATCAACCTTGACAGCCTGGACGTTCTCGAACAGGCCGAAAAAGACCCCGCTTCTCTCTGGATAGGAGCCAAAGAGGTAATCATTGACGAGGTTCAGAGGGTACCTCGTCTCCTTTATGAGGTAAAGCAAGCAGTTGATAAAGCGCGTCATGAGGTGCGGTTTGTACTATCTGGCTCGGCCAATCTGCTCCTTATGCGTCAGGTAAGCGAAACCCTGGCAGGCAGGGCAGTCTATTTTCTTCTTACTCCCATCTCCTTAGGGGAAGTGAGCAGAAAGCAGCCACCGGAATGGTTTTTCAGAGTTTTCGACGGTAAAATGCCTGCACAAAAGGTGTTCGGCAAAATGGCATCAAGAAACGTGCCAAACCTTATTCTGCGAGGGTTCATGCCACCCCTTCTTTATCTGAAGCGCCCTGAAGCCTGGGTGAAGTGGTGGGAAGGTTACGTGGCAACATACGTGGAACGGGATCTGCGACAAATTTCTCAGATAGACTCGCTTACCGATTTCCGTCGCGTCATGGCAATCCTTGCTCTGCGCAGCGGACAAGTATTAAACCAGACAGAAGTGGCGCGAGATAGCGGAGTCAGCCAATCGACGGTGCGCCGGTATATCAACCTCCTTGAAGTTAGCTGTTTGTTGGAAAGGCTGCCCGCATTTTATTCCAGTCGCACGAAGCGCCTCATCAAATCACCCAAGATATTCTGTCTTGATCCGGGTCTAAGCTCCTTTCTTATGGGATACCACGATGTAAAGAGCGTTTCTTCAGCCCGTGAATTGGGTGCCCTTTTTGAAACGCTGGTATTCCTTCACCTAAAGATCTTAGGGCAGCTCGCCACTCCTCAGCTTAAGTTCTATTACTGGAGAACGGTCACAGGCAAAGAAGTCGATTTCATTATTGAGTGGGGGAGGAAAATTGTAGCGGTAGAAGTCAAACTCACCTCAACACCACGCTATGAAGATACTGCTAACCTCAGATTGTTTCTTGACGAATATCCAAACACTGCCTTCTGCCTTTTGATCCATAATGGCACCACCACAAGAATATTCCATAAGAAGATTTTGGCCATTCCGTGGCAGGCACTTGCCTCGGCACAACCCCTTTAAGCTGGTATTCTTGTCACCTCCCACATCCACTCAAGACAAGTCGGCATTTTTTCTTGACATTTCAGTTTTGTAAACTATAATGGTCATAAAAATTTTCAGCGAGGAGACGTAATGGAAAATTATGAGCAAATTCTACCGGTCACTAAGGTAAAAAAACATTTTCTCAATATTCTTAAGCAAATGCAAGAAGAAGATGCCACCATTGCCCTCACC
>QMMV01000092.1 GCA_003647435.1 Deltaproteobacteria bacterium
GAAAAAGGCAAACGAATGAAAAGCAACCTGGAACTGTTCGAGGCCAACCCCGACTACTACCTCAATACCGAGCATAAGCTGCCCACCATGTCATACCTTCAGATAGACGGGGGGCCGTTGTACGTAGATGACGAAGGGGAGCACAGAACCTGCATTGCCAAGATGTTCTTTTTTCTCAAGGGATTGACCATGCTTCACGGAGTGTCGATAGTGCGTCATCGCCTGGACCATCCTGCCTGGCCGGCAGACAGGGAGGCGATGGAGATATACCGGGGATTGCTGGAACACTTCAGGTTCGCGAGGCCACTGAGAAAAAAGCTTTCAAGAGAAGACACGGGCGGATGGATGCGGGAGACCTTTGAGATCTGTTTCGAAGTAGTGGATCGGAAAGCCCACATGAGCACCCTGTCAAAGGACGAGGCCGCAAGGCTTCTTGAACATCGACATTCATCACTGCCAGGGAAGCTGAAGGCCCTGTTCAGAAAGAGTTCAGAGCCAGAAGGCTTCAAAAACACGGCAGTGATGACACCTGCCTGCCCTGCCCGCCGTTGGCCGTCAGGCGGGCTGGAACTGCAAGTTTGGCGACATTCCACTGCATCAATCGAAAACCTGCTGCAGATGCCTGGCCGGAAAGAGCCAGTGGCGCATGAAACCATCGCGAAGAAAACGGGAGGAAAAATGACATGACTGGATTGGTAGTCACCGCACTGGGCATTGCCCCTGCCTGACTGCCGACGCCTGCCTGCCGGCCAGGCAGGGCAGGCAGGGTGGTTGCGGCTATTGTGGTGGTGCGGAAAAAACACTCAGCATAGGACGAAGAGGTATATGTCATGGGACTGATAGCAAGTGTGCTCTTTGGCCGCAACGGCGGGCTCACCAACGGCGAACTGCGCCGCGAGGTCTCCCGTAACAAGTTCTCCGATTATCTCCCCTATATTGCCTATGACGAGGACAACGAGCTTTATTACAACGTGGACGACACAGTGGGGTTTATCTGGGAATGCACCCCTCTTGTATACGCAAGCCCAGCGATATTCGAGGTCCTAAGAGGCCTCTTTGCCGCCTCAATACCTGAGAAAAGTGTCCTCCAGTTTATGCTTTATGCCGACCCATACATAAAGCCCGTTCTGGACCGCTTCAGGGAATTGCGAACCCGGGATGACGATGTGGTACGGGACGCCACAGAGAACATCTGCCGATTTCTCAGCCACGGCGCAAAGGAAGGGCTCGAAAACCTCCAGGGGATCCCCGTCCGTAATTTTCGTCTTATTGTCTCATTGAAGATGCCGTTTCACAGGGATCTCAACATTCCAGACCTGCGGGATACGGTATTTGAGATCCTGAAGGGCGCATACCTTGCCCCGAGACACATGGACCCTCACGGCCTCGTTGACATGCTCACCAGGCTTTTCAACGATAATCCTCCAGAGGTGACCCACTACCATGAGGACATCCCGATCCGCAAACAGGTAATCCTCAGTGAAACACCCATAAAGGCCACATGGGAGGCCATGGAAATAGGAAACAGGCACTTGCGGTGTGTCACTCCCAAGGCAATGGCAGAGAACATTGATGAACTGCTCATGAACTACCTGGTTGGAGATATCTGGGGCCCACAGTCCGACACCAACCAGATAAGAACTCCCTTTTTCATCACGGTCAACGTGATTTACGAGTCACTCAAGGCAAAGCTCCACGCAAAGTGCAACTTTGTGTTGCAGCAAAAAGCAGCGGGATCCTTTGCACCCGGCCTCAAGCGAAAACAGGAAGAGTACATGTGGGCCACCGGGCAGATAGAAAAAGGTGTACCGTTCGTTCGCATAATGCCGCTGGTGTGGGTCATAGGAAGGGACCGTAAGGAGGCCAGGGAGAGCGTGGCCCGGATAAAGAGGATCTGGGAGTCCCGCGGTTTTACCATGCAGGAAGACAAGGGTATCGTGAAGGTGCTGTTCATATCGAGCCTTCCCCTGGGTCTGTACAACATAAAGAGCAATGTCAACGACATAGACCGCGACTTTATCTGCGATGCAGATTCGGCCGTGCTGTGCCTACCCGTGCAGTCGGATTTTGAGGGAGGCCAGGAGCCTTACAACCTATTCATAGGACGAAAAGGAGAGCTTGTATGCGTGGATCTGTTTGACCGCCGGGCCAACAACCAGAACGCCCTTGTGGCAGCAGAGACCGGCTCGGGCAAAAGCTTTGTAACCAATTACATTGTGTTCAACTATTACTCGGCAGGAGCCATAATACGACTCATTGACATAGGCGGTTCTTACAAGAAGCTTTGCAAGATCCTGGGTGGGGTGTTCATCAACTTTGCCAAGGACTCCAAGATCGTCCTCAATCCCTTCTCCCACGTTGTGGACATAAACGACGACGGCCCGGTGATCGCGGCCATTATCGGCCAGATGGTCTACTCCGGGTCCAACAAGGTGCCCGATGAGACCGAAAGAACCATCATCAAGAACGCCGTTCATTACGCCTACGATAATTACGGCCCCGAGGCAGACATCAACAGGGTGTACGAGTACCTGAGCACCTTTCCCAAGTATGCCGACGAGGTCCTGGATATCGAGTGCAGGGAAAACGAGCAGTGTGTGGCGGATTTAAGCCTTCTTGCCTCGAAACTCGCATTTAACCTGCGGGATTTTACCTCTGAAGGGGCATATGGGCGCTGGTTCAATGGTCCGTCAACCCTGGACATCTCAACTGACGAGTTCGTGGTGCTGGAGCTTGAGGAGCTGAAGAAGCAGGAGGAGCTCTTCCGGGTCATCACTCTCCAGGTGCTTAACTATGTGACCTCCGACCTCTACCTTTCCGACCGGTCCCGCAAACGCCTCATAGTCTTTGACGAGGCATGGCAGTTTTTCAAGGAAGGCGACATGCTCCGGAACGTGATCGAAGAGGGTTACCGCAGGGCCAGAAAATACGGTGGAAGCTTTACCACCATCACCCAGTCCCTCCTTGACCTTGAGACCTTTGGCAGCGTGGGCGACGTGATCCGTGACAACTCCGCCTACAAGTTCTACCTTCAGTCTCCTTCCTTTGAAAAGGCCAGGGATAGAAAAATCATAGACTATGACGAGTTTACCATGAGGATCCTCAAGAGCGTCAAAAGTCCAAGGCCCCGCTACTCCGAGATATTCATGGACAATCCCCTGGGAGTTGGCGTGGCCCGTCTTGTTGTGGATCCGTTCTCATATTATCTGTTCACCTCTGATGCGGCAGAGACCGCACAGATTGAAAAGCTGGTTCAATCCGGCATGACTTACCCCCAGGCCATCAAGGAGATGGTCCGCAGACGGGGCAAGTCAGCCGAAGAACAACTCCAAGGGGAGGTGGTTCGCAATGAAAAGGCTGCTTAATCATGCCCTGGCAGTGCTGGTTTTCACGGCCCTGTTTTCCGTGTCATTGGCACAGGCTGCCTGGATAGACGACTGGATCCAGCAGAAGACCACAACGAACGCCGACTACCTTGAGGGCCAGAAAAGGGGATTTGCCACCTTCGGCGGCTTCTCAGCCCGCTGGAGCACAGGCAATGACTACCTCGTGAGTGTCACTCCGCCCCAGTTCAAGGCAGGGTGCGGGGGCATAGACGTGTTCCTGGGAGGTTTCTCGTTCCTCAACGCAGACTACCTGGTCCAGAAGCTCCAGAACATGCTCTCAGCCGCCCCGGCAGTGGCCTTTGACATGGCGCTTAACACCCTTTGCTCGCAGTGCTCAAAGACCATCAAGAGCCTGGAGGCCGCCAGCAGCAGGCTCAACCAGCTTCAGTTTGACGACTGTACCGCAGCCAAGACAGGGGTGGTGCTTCTCAAGGATATGATTTCATCAGGCAACGCAATGGCCGCATTGAAAAGCAAAAATGTGTCTGATTTCCTTGTGAGCTCGGGTCTGCAGGATATGTGGCAAGATGTAAGAAAACTCAAAGACACACTGGCAAGCCAGACCCCTGGAGACGTGGCCCAGGCAGGAGGGGCTTCCGGTATGGAAGACATGGTCTCAGGGTGCCCTGCCATAGTGCAGCAGGTGTTTTTCACCGAAGGGTCCCTGCTTGACCACCTGGCAACGTTACGGGGCTACGACCTGACCTACGCCGATCTCATGAGGGGATATGTGGGTGATGTAAACATCACCCATGTCAACCATGACTACCTCTACCAGCTCGTAGTGCCCTGTCCCGAAAATACCCCTGACAAAATAGGGGCGCTTGTCGAAGGAGACGTATATGAAAGGACCACCCCTTCGGCCTTGTGCACAAAGGTTACTTCGGTCACAATCAACGGAACTTCATATCCAAGCATCCGGGCGTGGGTCTTCTCCATACTGTCAAACATCTGCAACCGGATGACTGCAGCTACCTCCCTTACCGCTGACCAGGAAAACTTTCTCAGGCCCGTACCCATGCCCATCTACCGGGGCATCTTTGCCGATATCCAGGCACAGGGGGCGGCAGTGAGCTGCTCGCAGATAGCAGACATGTACGCAGACAGTGTCGCCGCAGCCTACGCTTACCACATGATAACCGACTTCTACGACACAATAGACAAGGCGATCATGACGGCTGACGCCATTTCGGCAAACAAGCAGGGTGCACAAAACCCTGGCGACTCGGACCACTGCAAGGTGGAACACGCAAGCGACGGTATCAACAAACTCAAGAAGGTGCAGGAACGCCTCCCCCGGTACATACAGGCTGCAAGGGAGCAGTACGGCGAAATGCTCAGCGCACTGCTCTCCCACAAGGAGTACGCCACCAAGGTCCAGGAGTTCACCGCTCTGGTCAGACAGGCGCTCTCAGGCACCTTCAACGAAGGCACGGCTGACAGAGTGCTCATCAAGAAATAAGTCAAGGAGGGAATCAAAAGTGTCCACCACGGCCAGGTCTTTGAGAAAAGCCGCTCTCGTTGGGTTTTTCCTGCTGGTGCTGATGCCGGCAGTGTGCTATGCCGATATCCCCAACTCTCTCAAAACATACACGGTCTGGAACCAGTTTGACGCCACGGTCAGGACCTTTGAGCGCATCGGCCTCATCATGAGCGACAACCGCTACCAGACGCTTTTCTTCGCTGTGGCGGTGCTTGGGTTTGTCCTGGGCGGGATTTACGCCACGATCAGGGCCATGGTCCAGGGCCACCACCCAGGCTACGCATGGGTCCAGTGGTTCGCTGTGATGATGCTTGGCACCATCGTCTACCTCACCTTCATCCGGCCCACTACCCAGATCACCGTGTACGACGAAGCGCTCAATGCCACCAAGACCGTGGGAGGGATCCCCGACGGCGTGGCCTTCATAGCGGGGCTGTCCAATGTGATAGAGACCGGCCTGGTTGACATGATCTGGACAAGCGGTGACCCCCGCTCTTATCGCGATAACGCCGGGGCACTGTCGTTCCACATCCTGAGCAAGGTGTTCAGCGGCGGTGTGGATCTTTCCGGCAATGACGCCGACGGGGCCTACATCAGCATGTCCATCGACCGATACTTCGAGGACTGCGTGTACTTTGAGCTGAGGAGGCCCGGCACCAACCTGGACATAAACGCCTTCAACACCACCACCGACTTCATGCCTCTCTTTGCCAAGGCCAATAACCCGGCCATCTACACCGTATGGTTCGACCACAACAACAAGGGAGGGGCCACGGTGACCTGCCAGCAGGCCTGGGCAAACCTGTCCAATTACCTCAGTTCCATTGATGACACCAACTTCTGGAACAAGAGGTGCTCTGATGCGGGCTTTGGGACCCACAGCTCCGCAGGGTCCGGGGTCAACTTTGTTACCATGTGCAGAAACAAGGCCCTCAATGGCATGCAGATGCTGTTGGGGGCTCCCTTTACAAGCGTCCATATCATGCGCCAGATTCTCCTGGCGCACGAGATGTGGAACGTGATCACAAAGTATGCTCCCCAGGCCCAGGCCGTGGCCCTTGCCAGCCGCTCTGCCGGCAGCGCCATGGTCGGCATGGGGGTGATGGCAAACGAGTGGATCCCGGTCATACGTTCTGTGGTCTTTGCCGTGTTTGTGGGCATGATACCGTTCCTGTGCCTCCTGATCCTCACTCCCCTCCTCCCCAGGGCCCTGTCCTTCATGTTCGGCATATTCGTGTTTCTGACCGCATGGGGCATATGCGATGCCCTTATCCACACCTTTGCAATGGACAAGGCCCTGGACCTGTTCCGCGAGGTTTCCGACGGCAACCTGGGGATCAAGTCCATCATGCTGTTCACCCCTACCTCCCTCAAGACCCTTGCCATGTTTGGCGCAGCACGGTGGTCGGCCATAATGGTGGCAGGGGTCTTCAGCTCTGTCATTGCAAGGTTCGGCGGATCGGCCCTTGCCCACTTTGCAGGGGGCCTCTCAGCCCTGCGGCAGTACGGAGCAGGGGCAGGCCAGACGGCGCTCATGCCCGAGAAGTGGTCGTCCCAGGTAAAGCAGATCTCCGAGGTGGTGCCCACTACCACCTATGCCAATGCAGGGTGGAGGGCAGTGTCAAGCGCCAGCGCTTACGAGGCAGAGCGCAGGCTTGAAAGCTCCCTTGGCGCTGTGAACGCCCTGGGTGGCGGCAGCCCCATGCTCGCAGCAGGCCGGGCAGCAGGGGCATCGGTCACGGGCATAAGGGAAAGCGTGGCTCACAGTGAGGCGATCAGGGAATATGCTACGGCCCACGGCATGACGGAAAACCAGGTAATCTCTGCGGTACAGCGCTACCAGACAGCATCTGCGGGAGGCGGCGCACTTGCCCTTCAAAACCTTGCCCGTGATCTTCACACCGACGTTTACCAGGCAATGGATCTCATGAAGGATGCGGGCCTGAAGCAGACCTATGGAAGAATGGAGGGACTGATTGACGCTTACTACGACGCCAAGGCCGACTACGGCTTCACTGGTGGCCTGCAGGACTACGTTGCCATGCAGGCGGAGATCGAAAGCAAGAAGGGCTACCTCGATGCGGCCGCCATAAAGAAATACGGCGAAATGTACAGGGGCGGAGAGGCTGGTTTTCTCAAGGACCAGGCCGAGTATCGTCTGTCCCGGACCGCTGGGCTTCTCCAAGAGATCCGTGACCACGGTGCCACACCTGAGAGGGTCAGTCAGGTCCTTGGAGAGCTGGAAGGAATTCGCAACTTGACGGACGCGGAAGTGTTCCGGACAGTCGGCGAAAGAGGTGTCTACATCACCAGGGCGGGGGAGCAGTTCAACGAAGCCTCCAAGTTTTTGCTCAGGAAATGGCTGGATGAGGTTGGAACTCGCGGGCATGCGCAGGACACAACACGTGAGATGCTGAAGGCGATCCACAACCACCCCACGGGGCGTGCGCAGCTCCGTTCGCAGGGCGTGAAAGCCTCAACCGTGGTCTCCCCCGAACAGGCCTTCAACTTCGCCCAGGCATTCAGGAAAGCCGGGGCCAATGTGAGTAACATCGATCTGTCAGGGGCCACGGTAGATGCGAGCC
>QMMV01000093.1 GCA_003647435.1 Deltaproteobacteria bacterium
AGATCTCGAGATGGTCACGCCCTGGCGACCGATGGAATTTGATGAAAAAGGCAATCTCTGCAGCCTGTAAGGGAACTTAGTTCGCTTCGCTCACAATTGGTCGAGTGGTCAAGTAGTTGATTAGTCCTGTGGTTCAAGGACGTTACGACTCGACAACTTGACTATTTGTATCAGTTTAGATTTTTGAAAATATTATTGTGTATGTCTGTTTTTAAAAGAGCTAAAGTGTTACGACTATTTAACTACTCGATTAAAATCGACGGAAGTTCAATTACTTAACTATAGACATGTTATTAATGAAAGGCGTGTACGGGAATGTATCGATCGAAAAGGCCGAGGGCATAGCAGACCGGGTTCGGGGACTGAACCGGGACGCTGTAGGGGTGATTTATGAGTCGCCCTGACGGGCAAGTACGGGAAAACCTCAAAACAACGGTCAACGGTGCACGGTTATCAACATGTTTTACCGCCACATATTCCCCACATCCTTTGGATATGCTGGTATCCTGTTTCAAACCAGGCCGTTTCTTGTAAAGCGAATATTGCTACCACATTGGAACAAAGCCGGCCTTCTTGCTCGAACTGCCTCCTGCAGCGAGAAAAAGCGGGCCGGCTTCACTCAAGACCTCTCTCCCTGCCCGAAAGAGGAAGTCCCAGGGGAATGTCTTCGCCTCTCTGCCAATATACAGGCATACTTCAGGGGAAAACCGATAAAGACAAACTGGACATTCCTCGATATCAGCGGACTTACACCACTGCAACATTCCGTGCTGGAGGCTGTAGCAGATGTTGCTTATGGAGAGGTGAAAACATACAGTGAGATAGCGGCAGAGATTGGGCGCCCGAGGGCTGCCCGATTTGTGGGCACAACCCTCGCCTCTAACCCGTTTCCTGTTCTCATCCCGTGCCACCGCATCATCCGTGCAGACGGCTCAGCAGGTGGCTTTTCAGGGGGAACCAACCTTAAAGAACGCTTGCTGACCCTGGAAAGACGTCTTCTTTGCACACACCGCAGGCCGTGCAGCGGCCTGCAGCACAGGGTGGAGTAGTTTCTGCGCGAAGAGATTTCCGATATTCGCTGATGAGATAAGACTTCTTTATCCCATGGTCAATGAAGTCCCACGGGAGGACTTCATCAAAGGAACGCTTCCTGTAGACGTAAAAATCAGGATTTAGAACAGACTCCTTGAGAATTCTGGCCCAGTTTCCACTGTTTTCATGTGCAGCCACCAACAGGTCAGCCGTACGCCGATCTCCACGGGAAAGCAACGCCTGAATGTACGCCCATCTGGGTATATCGGCATGTACCTGCACATTTGCCACCCGCCTGAGCCCATCCTTTACATGCTTGATCTTCGCTTTCAGAATGTTGATATCTTCAAAGGGAACCCACTGAAAGGGCGTGAAGGGCTTTGGGATAAAGGAGTTCAGGCTGACGGTTATCCGTCCTATCTTTTGCCTCTTTCGACTTGCCTTCAAAAACCGGTGTTTTACCTTCTTGCACAGCGTCACAACTGCTTCTACATCTGCCATGGTCTCAGTGGGAAGACCAACCATAAAATAAAGCTTTATGTTCGGGATACCCGCACGGACCAGAAACTCAACGGCGGTGAGGAGAGTATCCTCAGAGATCCCTTTGTTGATTACGCGGCGCATCCGTTCCGAGCCGCCGTCAGGCGCAATCGTTGCCGTCTTAACACCGGTTTGATTGAGGATTTCCAGGAACTCCGGCCTCAGACCGTCTGCCCTGAGGGAACTGAAGGAAAGTTGAACGTTCGCATCCAGGGCACTCCGGCAAATTGAGGCTATGTCCGGCACATCTGAGACTGCAGCCGCTACCAGCCCTATCTTTTTTGCACGCAACGCCGCTTCCCGCAAAGATTTTTCCAGGTTGGTCCTTGATCTGAACCTTGGCGGGCGATACACGAATCCGGCGGCGCAAAACCGACAGCCATGCGGGCACCCCCGACCTGCTTCTATCAGACAGGTATTATCAAAGGTGGTGTTCGGGGTGAGAATTGTGCTGCGAGTATCACAGGAAGAAAGGTCTCTAACAAAGGGCCGTTGAATCCTGGCCGGAAAGTCATCCTCCGGCAAGAATTCCGCAATTGTGCCATCCGGTGCGTAACTCACACGGTATAATGCAGGGACATAGGTGCCGGGAACCTCTCTGGCAAGCGCTTCAAGGACATCCTCTTTACAAGCATGCTCTTTATAGACATCAAAGAATGCCGGCAGAATCGCTTCTGCCTCTCCTATCAGAAAGCAATTCACAAATGGTGCTATAGGTTCAGGATTGAGTAAGCTGGTTACTCCCCCTGCGATGATCAGGGGATGGGGGGTATTCCTCTCTGAGGCCCACAGGGGGAGCCCAGCTTCTGCCAGGATGGTCAGGAGGTGGGGATAATCGTTTTCAAAGGCAATCGAAAAGGCAATAATGTCAAAATCAACCAGTGGTCTGCCGGATTCCAGCGACCGGATGCTGTTACGTCTTTTAGTGCTCTGTTCAGGGAGAAAAACCCTTTCACATACCACATCTTCAAGGTCATTTATAAGGCGGTATACCGTCTGAAAACCAAGATTCGACATCCCAAGACGGTAATAATTGGGATAAGTCAGGGCAACCGAAATCCTGCCGGCCCATTTTTTCCTTATGGTTCCGGTCTCTGCTGAAAGGAGTTCAGTGCGCCTATCGCCAGCCTTACGTGACATCTATTGTCCGTTGTCTGTTCACCGTTGTCCTCCGAAACCCGAAACCTTATCTTAATATCCGTTAACCGCCGGGAAACAGGTTCACTGTCATTTCAAACTATCCAGCACCCAGCATCTGTCTTCTTCAGGCGCTCTCAGTCCGGTGGAACGGTGAGCGGTAAACAAATAGCACATCAATCCGCCTTGCGCCTCATGAAAGTCGGTACATCCAGATCATCTCGATCGAGAATGATCCCGCGATAACCCCTGTAGCCGCCTCCGCTGGCCGCAGCAGCCGCTTTTTCCTGTCGGATAAAGGTCGGCTCATCTAAGTTTGCAGACTGTGCGATGTCCGCCTCCATAATATCTCGCACCTTCCCTGAAAATCTGTGCTTTTCACCGAATGTTTCAGAGCCGATGCCCGTGGCTATGACGGTGACTCTGACTTCGTCTCCAATCGCATCATCCAGCGCCGTCCCCCAGATAATGTCTGCATCATCACCGGCCTCTTTGTGAATCCTGTCTGACGCTTCTGCCATTTCGGTCAAGGTCAGATCGGGCCCGCTGGTAATATTCATTAATACACCCCGGGCGCCGGCAATAGAAATATCCTCAAGGAGCGGATGGGAAATAGCCCTTTCAGCTGCTTCCAGTGCACGCTTTTCACCTCTCGAAATCCCGGTTCCCATAATGGCCATGCCGGCCTTTGACATGGTGGTTCTGACATCAGCAAAGTCAAGGTTCACCAGCCCGGGTATCATGATAAGGTCGGTGATACCTTTTACAGAATGGACGAGCACCTCGTCTGCCTTTCTGAACATCTCAATCACGGTCGCGTTTCGGGATGCCAGGCCGCGAAGTCTGTCATTGGGAATCGTAATAACGGTATCGACCACATCCTTTAGTGTTTCGAGACCTTCTTCTGCCTGCTTCATTCGTTTTTTGCCTTCAAAGCTGAAAGGTTTTGTAACCACCGCTACGGTTAGGGCTCCAATTTCCTTGCCCACCTCGGCAATCACTGGGCTGGCCCCAGTGCCTGTACCTCCGCCAAGTCCAGCCGTAATAAATATCATGTGGCTGTCCTGAACTGCGTTTCTGATGGCGTCTATACTTTCCATCGCAGCTTGTTTCCCGATCTCTGGATTCGCCCCGGCCCCAAGGCCATCGGTCAGCTTTTCCCCGATCTGGATTTTAACCGGCGCCCTTGAGACCTGAAGGTCCTGCGCATCGGTGTTTGCCGAAATAAATTTTACACCTTTAAGTTTCGCCTCGATCATGTTGTTAATAGCATTCCCCCCGGCTCCGCCCACGCCGATCACCTTGATCTTGGCGGAATTTTCGCTCTCCACAAAATTAAATTTCATTTCGCCCACCTCCTGTTCTTTGTTCGTAAGCCTCACAGCCTCGATACTCGGATTTTGCCTGAACGTGACTTTCCGTTGAGGCACTAAATGATATCCTTAAACCACCTTTTCATGCGGGCCATGACACGGTTGAAGATATTCCTGTCTCGAATCCTGAACTTCTTTTTTGCCTGGAACCTCGCACCATACAGGACCAATCCCACTGCCGTTGCATACATGGGGTTATTAACCACATCCACCAGCCCTCTGATCCCCATCGGTTTTCCAATACGCGTTGGAAGGTTAAAGACCGATTCCGCAACGTCCACAACGCCATCCAGTAGAGAGGACCCACCCGTAAGTACAACTCCAGAAGTCACTGCCTCCTCCATGCCGGCTCGATAGATCTCTCTGTTAATCAGTGTAAAAATCTCTTCCACCCTCGGTTCCAGTATTTCGCCGAGGATCTGTCTGGAAAGAGTCCTTGGTTTGCGTCCGCCTACACCAGGAACCTCAATGGTTTCATCTTTGCCGATACCGGATGTGAGGCATGTGCCATATTTTATCTTGATCTTCTCCGCTTCTCCTATCGGAGTTCTCAATCCAACCGATATATCCTTGGTCAAATTGTTCCCTCCCAGGGCCAGTACTGACGTGTGCTTGATACTCTTGCCCCTGAAAATAGCCAGGTCCGTCGTGCCTCCCCCAAAATCAACAAGTGCCACGCCCAGGTCTTTTTCTTCGTTGTTCAACACAGCCTCACTCGATGCCAGAGACTGCAGGACGATGTCACACACGTCCAGGCCGGCACGGTTGGCACACTTTATTATATTGTGCGCAGAGGTTACCGCTCCGGTCACAATGTGGATTTTCGCCTCCAGGCGAACCCCCGCCATGCCTCGTGGGTCCTGGATACCGTCCTGATCGTCGACGATAAATTCCTGGGGAAGAACGTGGATGACCTCACGATCCGGGGGAATAGCCACTGCCCGGGCTGCGTCTATGACGCGGTCTATGTCCTTTTGTGTGATCTCGTTCCCTTTCACAGCAACGATTCCGTGACTGTTGAAACCTTTTATGTGACCGCCTGCAATTCCGGCATAAACCGATGTGATTTCACACCCGCCCATCAACTCTGCTTCCTCTATTGCTCTGTTAATAGAGTCCACAGTCGATTCAATATTGACAACCACACCTTTACGGAGGCCGACGGATGAGTGTGTCCCGATCCCAACGATATCGATGCCGTCAGGATTTACCTCGCCGACTACTGCACAAATCTTCGTTGTACCGATATCAAGACCTACGATAAGTTCTTCATTCCCTGGCACTTTTACATCTCCTTTCGATAGCACACATCCTGAAACGAGACCCCTGCAGAAGGTCTGACCACCACTCGATCCAGATCATTCAAATCTATAGACCGGACATAAAGATGCTGATCTCCATGGCTCAAATAGGTAATCATATCCCGCAGGCGGTTGTATTTTGACTTGTAGTTTCCGAATCCCATCTTCACCGCCAGCTTGCTGTCAAATACAAACAGAGTCAGCCCCATTGCCGGATCCACATGAATACGATGCAGTGCATGGAGCGGCACCGCACTACCCTGGAGCTGACTAAGCCGAAGAGCCTGCATGACAGCTCGGAAAAGTCGGGCCCGCCATGGGTGGTCGAGATCAATATCTGCAAGTGTGAGCCCCGTAACGAGAGGAACCTTCACTTGATCAGAGGGCTCAACGGATTTGAAAATCTCACCGTCTTGATCAAGGTAGAAATGCCGACCCAAATCGAGTATGGCAATGGGTACCCTTTCCCTTATGCGAACGCGGATCGTATCAGGCAGCCGTCTTTCCACCTCAGCAGAGGAAATCCAGGGGTTGGAAAGCAACCTGTAGCGAACAGCCTTCAGGTTCAAAGATAAGATATTGTCATGCAGTTTAAGGCCGGCGGCCTTTAAGATTGCATCACTGGAAAGCCTCCAATTTCCCTCAACGGCAATGGTACGTGTCTCAAAGTAGGCGCTCTGCGTCAGGGCATCGTGTACCAGTATAAAGAGCAGGCTTGTGGCGCCCATGCCCCCCACCACCAGCAATACCTTAAGACAGACAACGCAACGTTTTATAATGCGCGCTCGCTTCAGTGCACGACTGTTCTTATAGTAGTTTTTGTGCACGTATTTCCTCACCAACGATTCTGACTTCTGGTTCTAAATTTATCTCAAACTTACTCAACACTTCTTGCTGGACATGTTTCATCAGAGCAATTACTTCAGCAGCACATGCGCCCCCCGTATTCAGGATAAAATTGGCATGCTTTGTTGACACCTCGGCGTTGCCGACTCGAAACCCTTTGAGGCCGGCTTTTTCAATCAGCTCGCCCGCCGACATCCCGCTCTGTGGATTGCGGAAGATGCAGCCGGCGCCTGGAAAAGAGAGCGGCTGTGTCAACCTGCGCCTCCTCTGCATCTCTAACGCCTCTTTTTGAAGGGTTTCTCGATCTGTCCGCTTAAGCCTGAACTCGCCCCGCAGAATCACGCTACCTTTTTCCAATTCCAGCCTTCTGTAAGAGAAACGAAGTTGCTCCCTCTGGATGGTGACAATATCGCCGTTGCCGTTGAGGATAACAATGGCGTTTGTGATGTCAGCCATACATACACCCCAGGCCCCTGCATTCATCATGAGAGCCCCGCCCACGGTGGCCGGAATGCCGAGAGCGAAGTTAAGGCCGGCCAGGCCGCGATTAAGCGCATGTTTGCCAAGTCGCCGCAGCAGTGTACCTGCCCCGGCTGCAACGTTGACCGTCCTGTCGGAACCGTCCTGAGAAGACTGTTCAATAACGGTAAATCCATCGGCCAGCTTAAGCACAAGTCCGCGAATACCACCGTCACGCACCAACAGGTTGCTTCCGGCACCAACAATCATCCAGGGATAACCCCTCTCGCCGGCCCAGCCAATAACATCTTTTACCTGTTGATCGGATTTGAGGGTTATCATGGCATCGGCCGGCCCACCGATTCCAAAGGTTGTATGGCGCCACATGGGTTCATCAAAAAAGACATCGCGCCCGAAACGATCTTTGAGCCATTTTTTGTCGATGTCATTCATTTATCTGTTCACCGCTGCCTGGAACACTGCCACCGGGGGCAATGACTACCCTACGTTTACTTCCATAGTTAGTGCCTGAACGAAGACCTATGTTCAGGCAAAATCCGAATATCGAAACTGTGAGATTCGAAGCAAATTCGAATACAAGATGACAAAATGAGCAAAGCAAACTGCCTGGAAATTTACTGCTTTTGTCATTGTTTCGGACTTCGTATTTCGGATTTCGCATTTCTGACACACAAACAGGGACTCCGGTTCTCACGAATTAGTCACCGCT
>QMMV01000094.1 GCA_003647435.1 Deltaproteobacteria bacterium
TAAAGATCAATCAGTGAGAATTCAGTCACAAGCCTCGAGAAATCTTTTGAAGATCCTGCCAATTGTAAGATATGACATCTTGATTTACTATCTGAGAAAAGTTTCTGCCAACTCTCCGGGTCCTCCTGTCCGAATGGTTCAGCATCAACGAAAGGCTGGATTTTACTAATCACACTGGCTGCGGAATCGTGAGAAGGTTTCTTTTGTTCGACTATTTCCTGTAATAGGTCGAGAAGATATTCCATCGTCATTCTGTTGTCGTGCTGCTGAATTCCAGTTCTAATGGCGCTATACAGAGCGGATTTTTGCTGATCTCCCAAATCATACACTGTCGAAAATACACCGCTTACACGCTGAGCAGTAGTGACTGTTTTCTCTGGGTAGACCTTACCTGATATCTGCATGGTCTGACGGCGGAAGGGATTTATAGGGACTGGAACAAGCTGCACGCGGTGCTGAGTTGGATTCAGCAGTCGGTTTGTTACCTCCTCCAATTGGTTCTCCTCAAACCCGTCTGTATAATCAACGATCAGCGAGTTCTGGCCGTATCGCCCCAGTTCACAAAGAAGCGCCTGGATAGTATAGGTTTTCCCCATTCCCGATGTACCAAAAATAAGCATGTGTCGGTTGGCTAGCTCGGGATGGCCAAATTCCCAATAGATCTCCTTTCCCACCTGTATACCTTTTCCGAGGAATATGCGCTCGGGGACATGCGGTTTAGACATGCGGACTCGTTCACGATCATCCTTGATTTTTCCGGAAGATTTTTCTAACTCCCCTTTATCTTTGTCTGCCTGTTTTTCGCGTATCAAGCTAATTTTGCCAGGTTCAGTCTTTTTGTCTGATTCGGCTTCATCAACTAGCGCTTCCCGCATATCTTGGGATTTTCTTAAAGAGGTTAGACAGAGTCCACTCTCTCCCAAAGGTAGGTGTGCTTGGAGTTCACCGGTGCAGACTGCCCGCACAAAATGCCGGCCAGCGCTGATCATGGATATGGGCAATGATGCATCCTCATAAACAAAATCCCATTCGCCATCTCTGTGTATCTCGGGATCGTCTGAATCTGTCCAGAAAGTTACCGCAGCAGCCTTCCATTCGATAGAAAAGAAACCATCACTTAACCTTTCCAAGGCCCCGACACTTGGGGATAACTCGGGTTGAGATACTTGCCCTTTGCTAGCAATAAGCCTATGGAGTTGAAGCCACCAATATCGCTGATCCGGTCTATCATCAATTCCTTCCGCCCTGCCGCCTTCCCTAGGCTTGAAACAGCTGATCAGGTGACACAAACCATTTTCCAGTTGTTCTCGAGCTTTCGCGATATGGCGATCTGATTCCTGGGCGAGTTTACATTCGATAAGCTGAGCCTCCACATGGAACACCCCCTCTTTGATCACTGCCTTCAATCGCATGAGATCTGGGCGCTTTCTATCTATAGCTGAATCAAACCAGTGTCTGAAGGCATCTAAGGAGATCACCTCATCGCAAAATGCTTTTGAGTCGAGGCGCAATAACTTTCGAATAACCGCATATGCAATGAAATCGCGAATATATTCAGACGGGCCGGTTGCTCTTACAAGCGACATCCCTGCCATATGAAGTGATTCCTTTAATACGGTTTCTGCTATTTTGTCACTCGTTTGATAATCCCAAGGACCAAGTTTGGCGGAAATATGAGAACTTATTCTGCTCTTTACCTCGGACAATGAAAAACATTCGGTTGATACTGTATAATTGTGTTCTCCATGCGGCCCAACTCCCGACCCAAAGCCAATAATCTCACGCTGGCGTACGCCGTTTCCGTCCTCTTTAGCAATCAAGCGTTCATCAACCGATGGGTCAATGCACACTACCCATGTGCTTCGTTTATGAAAATCGTCTACAACTCCTATCCAAGGTGAAAAATCACCCATTCCCATCACTACATATTCGCTGTCTCCAGGATGTGTGATGTGCTTCAGACGAGCCATCACTTCAGAATGGAGTGTGCCCAATACAAACTGACGGTTGCTGATAATCCGTTCCCGCACAGTTTCCTGTCCTCCACCAAGAATTGAACAACATGTCTTCTCAAGCACCGGAAACATACGGAAACTGCCGGTGTAGTCATACGGTTCGATCTCAGCGAACCTATTTCCACTAGCACCTGCTCGAATGAAGTGGAGAAGGAATGCAACATCAAGATCTATATTAGTGAGGAGATTTCTGAACTGAGCATAGTTCCTCTCACGAGTAACCAACCTGTGTGCTACGGAGATCCGGCAACTATTGTAGTAGCTCAATTTTCTCGACAGCTCTGCTGCTTGCCACCGATCACGCCATTCATTGACCCACCTGGTAACAGCGGTATCATCCTGGCTCTCGGCAAAGAGGGTAAGGGAGAGACTATACACTCTATTTGCATCCCGCCCTCTAAATACCTGACCAAGAAACGCATCAATGCCTGCAATAACAGGCTGGATATTCCCACTGCAATACGCGGCGATTGTGATACCATCATCAGCGTGTAGATACAGTGCCCTGTAATCTTGAAGCACCCGCTGGATCAGTCGCGATTCACGGGTCTCCCGGAAAAGATCCTCATCGCTGATCTCTTCTCCCTCAGTCGTGTCATAGCTAAGCAGGAGACGAGTCGTAAGCGCAGCTTCTTGTTCCGGGCATTCCCCAATGAGGTGGATAAGCCCAAAGCTGCGCACATTTGTGTCCAGAATCTGCATATCATTTCGCAAAGTACCATGAATTGGCCACTGAATCCGTGCCAAATCCTCGATATCAGCCCAACGCTTTTCACTAAACAACTTAGTGCCAGACTCACGAAGCCCCTGGCGGGCCGCTACCTCGAAACTTTCGCACAGATAAGCATGCTGATGATACATCATTTCCAGAAGGCCAGGATGGAGAGGTGTTATAATCGCAGACGCTTCATAACCCCGCCACATCCAATAGCTCCCTTGGGCAGCTGGTTTTTCACCCAGCATGAAAAAGGCTTTAAAGAGGAGAGGCCCGAGTTGGCTGTATGTGCAGGTTGGATCACGGAGAAACGTCCCATATGCCTTACGATATGATTCCCGTAAAGAGGTAAATTTATTTAACGCGACAAAAATCCCCATTTCATGAGCTTCACGCACAAACCGTCCATATTCAAATGTAAGATTTTGAAGGAGGGACACTACCTTATCTTTTTGATCAATTCCATTCGCTTCAAGCAGGTTATATATCTTTCTTGACGTGTTCTGTAAGGCGAGCTGTAGTACTCGATTCACCTCATCCTCGTCCTTGGCCAAGACAAGCTCCTCAAAATAAGGAATACAGAATACAGGAAGAGGATTCCCCTGCGATAAGCCTTCTTCAAAGACCCAGCCAAACATATCTGCCATATTACGATAAGGGTGTGTTTGTGGTAAACGCCAGATAAATGACCGCTTTGTCGCCTGATCACCTGCAGCGATCGTTACCTCAAATTTCAGGTAAGGCTCTGCTCTACTCGTGCGCTCATATGCCATGAATCCGCTATTCAAGGGGGGGCAGAGAGAAGACGTCACCCGAATATTACGTTCCGGATCATTTCTTGGATCAGGGGCAAAAGATAATTGTTCTTCCAGATACTGATCAATTCCCCCGATGATTTGATGCAGTTGTTGATTCGCCTTTTGATTCTCTTCATCTTTATTATTACCATCGCAATCGTGTCTAAAACGTTCTCCCCGGATCTGTATGTCGGTAATCGCGTCTGTAGCAATCAATCCCTTCTCGTGTGTCCATGCCTTGAACTCACTTAAGGTTAACCACACTGCACGAAGCACAACTTCCAGAGGCATGCCGGAAAGTTTTTTCGGTCTTGGGGATGGTTTAGGTTTTTTCCCCCTGAATCCGAGGATATTGTCAAGCACAAACACGAAGTCCGGTGTCATCAATCGACTGCGCTCATCCGAGTCATTGGTATCAATGTAATTTTTCAGGCCAGCAGTCAAATCATCAATGCTTTGGTAATTACCGAGGTCATCAGGATCAATATTTTCATCCCCATTTCGTTCATGTATATCTTCTATGTACTTATCGATAATCCCATTAGCCCTGTTCCGCTTTGATCGGTCCAGGAACTGACTGTAGTTAAAGAAATCAATAGCTGCTGAGAAATAAGCAGATATTCTCTTCTTTCGCCTCCTCGTCACCAAACCCCGCATGCTTGGCATTTGAAAGCGATCAAGATTATCTACCATAACCATGAAGGCATCCCGGCCGTCCTGTGCGCTACTAAGATCAAGGTTTTCAAGAAAGGCGCTAACCTGAATGAGATCAGCAAGGCTAGCCTCCATCAGTGCCTTCAGCAGCTCATCCATACGGTCTATCTGGTCATCTTCAAATTCCACAGATGCTTCTTGCAAACGATTAATAAGCCATGTCGTAAAACTATTTTCGAGGCACAACGTCCAAATCGTCCTGTGATCCAGGCGGAAGAAATCAGCAAGACTGGCTTGGTCCGTGACACGGTCATATCCGACGAGCACAATTGCTAATGCATCCTGAGTTGATGGATCACGGCCAGTATTCCGGTACTTGGTTAAATGGTTCTCAGGGTCATACCAACCTTTCTGCTTAATTTGATCAAACGCGGCTAATTCCTTAGGTTCAATACTTTCCTGCCATTCTCTCCCCAGGGCATAGGCCGTTTTAAAAATAAACCCTATCCTTTTTCTCGTTTCATTTAGTTGATATTGTTCGATGGCCCTCCCTATGCTGAGGACAACAGGCCCTGGAAAAGAGGGAAGTATCACCCGCATCTCACGAACTTCGGTTCCCGGATCCGCCAGAGACTTATCAAGCTGGGAAATGATAAAATCACTGATTGTTCTTGCGATGAACTTCATTTTACATGTCCTTTATAACGAGGGTAGCCTAAGCATTATTTTTCATAGAAAAATGGGTTATGTATTAACGAACAGGCATCTGAAAGGTGGATCAGAAAACCCGAAGCCTGTAACATAGCTGCAAGCCAAGCGCCGCTCTCAGTGCCAGCTGCATCAAGCTGGGGAAGTTCAGACCAAAAGGCTGCTTTACTGAGTTCGCTGCCATGGATGGCAATACCGTAGTGGGCATAGAGTGCGGTCTTGAAATTATCAAAAGTCTGCCGTTCTCCAGGACGCAAAAGCGTCAGAACAAAATAACGCAGGATTTTCTCATTAAATACAAAACGGGCCCCGGGTCCCCTTGGAGGCACTACAAGCCCTATCTTCTTGCCCAGCGACAAAAAAAGCTTATGACCGTAACGATTATCGGCCTCATTATACAGAGTCTCTCTAGACCTGCGGGGATGCAAACCGGCATTCTTAAAGATATCATTGTTTCTTAGTGCCTGCTGTATTGTCCGCTGAATTACTTGTAGATTCCGCTGCGACAGGTGCTTGACGCTACGTTCGCTACCTTCCGGGGACGAAACTATCCATGCATAGCCTAATCCCCCCCCTGAAGCCCGTAAATCTTCACTTAATCCAGCATATCGAACACTCTGTGCACTTAGACTGCGCAAAACATGCAATGCACAACCGAACATCAAAAGCTCTATGCGCTCGACAGGATCGATCGCCGCCTGACACAACCTGTTCAGCTCAACAGCAAACAAATATCCTTCGGGCCAGGTTTCTTCTGGACACCATGCACACCATATATGTTCAGTTTCCCTATTAACCTGCTTGGCTGTGAAGCCATCAATTCCATCAATCAGTTTTGCTACCTTTTCCAGCGTTTCAGGACATTGGTTTGTAATACGGCTTAGGTTCCTTTCCAGAGATGCATGAAGATATTGAGGATCCGTTTCTTCCTTCGAAAGACCGAACAATGGCAGAAACTGCTGTAGTTTATCTATGTCAGTGCGAAAAGCGTTGCAGAGCTGAAGATAGAGTAGTTCTCCTCCGCGTGCCATGAACAACCTCTGGGAGCTGGAAAAGTATGGAAGAGCATCACCCCATGAAGAAACACCATTTCTCCCTGCCTTGGTTTGCTGCCAATTTGTTTCGCAAGCTAGCAACGCCGTAGCTACTGGCACAAAGACCTGTGCACACCATGTCCTATTGCCTCCTACCCCTTGAAATCCAAGGAATAAATTCTCTAAACTCCGTAGAATTTCCCTCTTCTCTATAGCACCGTCCGCATGGATAGCTGCTTCCAGGTCTCTGAGAATGACTTCATATTGCTGTTTATGGCTTTTATGCCTTGTGTCCAGCTTGGATGCACCGAGGAATGAAAACAACTTCAAGCACAATCGAACAGGAGCGCGATAGCCAAGTTTTGCTCCATGCGGCCACCTCAATAAGTGCTCCCAGTCAGGCAGTACGGAATCAAAATCACCTCCTCCTTTTCCAATCCGCTTTGTAGAATTGGCTACCAGCAGGAATTCCGCCAAATATTCCATAATAGATTGATCGGTAAAAAAGCGTCTTCCAAAGAGTTGAATTCCCGGGTTTGCATCAGTGCCCGTATCCTTATAATCAAGATGAATGGATGGAAACGGCCTTGGAGCAGGCATTAGATGACCTCCATTATGTTTTCATGGATGCTGAAAATTTGGCTCTTAAACGTGTGATTGAGCTGCAATCGGACTACCATCATATTTTCTGTTTGATCGCTTTGTCTGTCTGCAAGGAGTCCTACTTTAAACCGCTCGAGTCGGTCTACATAAAACGACTGAAGCTGTTGGGCAATTTCGCCATGATGCCGATTCGTCACATAGTCAAGAAATGGCAGATCCAAGGTCAGCGCGTTTGCATTCTGTTTCTCCCGAAGTTTGAGCTGATACCGGTCTCCACTGATTACTGAATCACAAGGTTCGAGGATTAAATCAAAGTCATCTGCCAGAAACTTCGCAAGCACAATCTGCGCACTCTGCCTCACATCGTAGCTGTGACGATTGAGCGTGATATAAAGGGTCTCCTGATCTCCTGTATTTTCAGGAAGGCGAACCCCTGTAAAATGCTCTTGCAGTACATGAAGAATACTGCGTTTGAGCTTTTTTCGCGTTACAAGAGACAATGCGCTGCCCTTGTGTTGCCAATCTGCTAAATCAACGAGCATCGGAGAATTAAGAAATGTGGAGATAAAATCTCTCTCGGTTTCTTGCGAATCAAACTGTCCGTAGCAATACAAAAGTCGCCGAGTTTGAATGCGAGCCGATTGACGTGTAAGGGTATCAGTCCCTAATCTTCCCGCCCCTGCGCTTCGCAAATGATTGTAAACAGGCTTCAACAAGTCTCCAACAACAGGCAATTCGGATTCAGTATCCTTCATCCAGAGCAGCCTATCGGTCTTTGGCTGCGGCCGGCAACCCGGTTCGAGATTCCTTATTTCGCGAATTGCTGGAAGTTGATCAGCCGCTGGATCAGAGACATCCCCGCAATCTCCGAAAAAGCGGTTGAAAAAA
>QMMV01000095.1 GCA_003647435.1 Deltaproteobacteria bacterium
GTAATGCTCTCAGACAGTGAGCCAGTCTCCAATCGGATGGCCTGTCCGCTCCGTATGTCTGTTTTTTAAAAGAGCTAAAGTGTTACGATTTGTCAAAAAACGTTTTAGACCAAGTGAAAAGGGATTTGGGTAACAGGCCGTCAACTATGATTCCCTAACACATTTTCACAAGTTTTGCATCACTAAAACCAGTTGCGAATATCTTGATAGCACGCTCGCCGAATGTTATCAATCCGTTGACAGGGTGAATTGTCAATATTAGGATATTCAGGAAGGAGGAGAAAATGATTGCCGATCTGGTGCGCAAAAATCGTAGCTATCGCAGATTCTTTGAAGAGTTTCCGATAGAGCGTGAGACACTGGAAGAACTTGTTGACCTTACCCGCTACTGTGCCTCCGCCGCAAATTTGCAACCCTTAAAGTACGTTCTTTCCGCAGAGCCTGAAAAAAACCGGCTTATTTTCAAGCATCTTGCATGGGCAGGATATTTACGGGACTGGAATGGGCCCTCAGAAGGTGAAAGGCCCTCTGGCTACATCATCGTACTGGGCGATACGGCTATCACAAAATCGTTCGGCTGCGATCATGGTATCGCGGCTCAGACCATCCTGCTTGGTGCAACAGAGAAGGGGTTGGGCGGATGTATGATCGGTTCTGTCAAGCGCAAGGAGCTGTGCCAGGCGCTCGGGATTCCGGCACACCTGGAAATCCTGCTGGTAATCGCCATTGGCAAGCCACGAGAGACCGTGGTCATCGATGCGGCAGGCAACGGCGGAGATATCAGGTACTGGCGGGATGGCCAGGGTGTGCATCACGTGCCGAAACGGTCACTTGACGAGATTATCGTTGGGTAACGGAAGGCGTTAAGGCCTGAATCGGGCCAGAAATCGCTTAATTCAGGTAAGAGGCGATGATGAAACTGTGAAAGAGGTTGCTATAGCAATAATAATTGCGCTGTCGGTTGCCGCCGCAAGCGCGGCGGTATCGTTCTACAGGTACGCGACAAGCGGTGATAAGGCTCATAAAAAAACTGCTGTTATATGGATAAAGCCTGGCCAGTCCTTTTCTGAAACAGTTACCCGGCTTCAAGAGCTTGGACTGGTGCGGCACCCTCGAAGATTCCGGTTGCTTGCCCGTTTGAGAGGAGATGACAAGCGGATTCAAGCCGGAGAGTACCTGCTGCATGCTTCCATGTCTCCTGCGGGTATTCTTAACAGCCTCGTGCGTGGTGAAAGTATCTTGCACAAAGTCGTTATCCCTGAGGGGAGCACGATATCGAGAATCGGCCGGATTCTTGAAAAAGCGGGGCTCATGTCAAAGGAGGCGTTCTTGAAAGCAGCATCCGACCCGGAGCTTATGCAAGCGCTTGGCGTGGAAGGTGATACCTTTGAAGGGTTCCTGTTTCCAGACACCTATTATTTTCCCAAAGGCGTGACTCCTGAGCAGGTTATAAGGAAGATGGTTGCCAGCTTCCGCTCCGTCTTCACCGCGGCGTGGACCGAGCGGGCTCGTGCCATGGGGCTTACGATTCATCAAGTGGTCACGCTTGCCTCTATTGTAGAAAAAGAAACCGCAAAAGCTGAGGAACGCCCCCTCATTGCGGCTGTATTTCTGAACCGGCTGAGGCGCCACATGCGCCTTGAAAGCGACCCCACAGTGATTTACGGAATTCAGGATTTTGACGGAAACTTGACCCGAAAAGACCTTGATACTGTCACGCCTTATAATACTTACAGGATTGGCGGTCTTCCGCCAGGCCCCATTTCTAATCCCGGCCGGGCATCAATTGAAGCGATCCTTTACCCATCCGAAAAGCCTTACCTCTACTTTGTGTCAAAAAATGACGGCTCCCACCATTTTTCCCGCACACTATCAGAGCACAAAAAGATGGTGCGCCGCTACCAGCAGCGACGGTAATAAAGAGCATTATTTGGCTGAAATTCGAAATTCGAAATTCGAAATTATCCTGGTTCCGATGCTCTGCGTCGGAACCATGCTCTGCGTCGGAACCGCCGGCCCGGCTGCGTCCCCCCGCAGAGCGGCGGGACGAGGATAGAATGGAAGCAGAGCGGCGGGACGAGGATAGAATGGAAGCAGAGCGGCGGGAGAATGCGTCCCCGCGCAGAGCGCAGGTGCGTCCCCACGCAGAGCGCAGGGACGAGAAGGTGCCCCCGGCCTGCTTGACCATTTCCCCAACATGTAGTGCCTTCGGTACGCCTGCCATACTGCATATCGACAGGGACCCCCCCCACCACAAAAAACCACCAAAAGAGATTTTTGGTTCTTTCTTTTAATATGCGCTAATCATTCAAAAAATAATGCACCTTTGTTATGCTTTTTTCTTGACATTTTAAATTTTCATCGGTAAGAGGCTAATAAGTGGTGTAAAGTGGATGTAAGTAGAGCCGGGGGGAGTCATGTTCCGTGGAAGTTCATTTCACAATCTGGACGCGAAAGGTCGCCTGATTATCCCCGCCCGTTTTCGAGATGTATTAAAACAAAGCAGTGTAATGGGGGTAATGATCTCAAAGATGGATGGCGCCTTGTTCTGTTATAGTTTTGAGCAATGGCACAAGATTGAAGAGCGTATCCTCAATTTAGCCGTAAAGAGCGAGAATATGCGCCGCTTTCGGAGGATTTTCATAGGCGGCGCCTTTGATTGTCCTATCGACAGGCAGGGACGCATCCTGATTCCACCAACTCTCCGGCAATATGCTGGTCTGAACAAAGAGATTGTGCTGGTCGGCGTGATGGACCACTTTGAGATATGGTCACAAAGCAACTGGGTGGCAGAGGGTGACAGGTTTGAGAATGATTTGAAAAACGAGGATGTGAGAAACGAGATTGCTGCACTCGGGCTCTAATGTCCCTGAAAGGGAGACAGAGCGATGTCTTATCGTCATGTCCCTGTGATGGTCAAAGAAGTCCTCGATTATCTCAACTGCTCACCTGATAAGACATATGTAGATGCTACCATAGGGGGGGGCGGCCATGCCAATGCCATCTTGCAAGCCATCGGTCCGGATGGCTACCTCGTCGGCGTCGATCAAGACCCTGATGCCGTTGCCCATGCACGGGAATTTCTCCGCCCTTTCGAACCGAGAGTTCGAATCTTTCACGACAACTTCACCAATCTCCCGCAGATTCTTTCCAGGTTGCACATACCGAGAGTGGACGGGATCTTGCTCGATTTGGGGCTTTCGCTGTATCAATTGGAAGGAAGCGGGCGGGGTTTCAGCTTTCTGCGTGACGAGCCTTTGGATATGCGGATGAATCCCGAGAAAGGAAAGACGGCTGAAATGCTTGTAAACGGGTTGTCAGAGCAAGAGCTTGCAGGTATCATAAAGCAATACGGAGATGAGCCGTGGGCCCCCCGCATTGCCAGGGGTATTGTCATGGCCCGGCGTCACGAGAGGATCCGGTCAAGTTTGCGCCTTGCTGAAATCGTCAGAAATGCCATTCCTGCGAGGCATCGCCCCCGTCGTATCCATCCGGCAACACGCACGTTTCAGGCCCTGAGGATAGCGGTGAACAACGAGCTGGAGACCCTGGAGAGATTCCTGGGGGAGGCTGCTGATCTGTTAAACCCAAAGGGACGGCTTTGCATCCTTTCATTTCATTCGCTGGAAGACAGGATTGTAAAAGAGCGCTTCAGGGCCCTTGCCCGCGGGTGCATATGCCCCCCTGGCCTTCCAGTGTGCGTATGCGGGAAAAAGCCCTTGATTCGTATTCTCACGAAAAAACCGGCAAGGCCGGATTCCGTTGAGATAAATGAGAACCCGATGGCCAGAAGCGCCCGGTTGCGCGCTGCAGAAAGGATTTAGGATTGGAAGAGTCGGCAAAATGCAGAAGAGGAAAGTCTCGGCCCGGGGGCCTTCCGCGACGGTTCTCTGGGTGGTATTCATAGTCCTGTTTATGGCAGAGTTGTTAGTCTATAGCTGGTGTCGGGTCCAGTATGTGAAAACGGGGTATGAAATTGCCCGGGCCAGACGGGAGCAGCAGCGCCTGATAGCAGTTCGCAGCGAGCTAAAGATAGAAGAAGCGCGGCTCAGATCTCCGGAACGCATCAGGCGTATAGCTGAGGAATTAGGGTTGGTGATGCCCCGACCCGACCAGATTGTTGTCATGCCATGACAGAAGGCTTCGTAAAAAAAAAGAGAGACTCTACCAGATGGGTTCGCTTTCGGATCCTTCTGGTAGCCACGATCCTGGCGATCTGCTTTGGCATCATACTGGGCCGGGCTGTTCAGTTGCAGGTCCTGGACCGCAGTGAGCTTTCCGAAAGGGCTGCAGGACAATACAAAAAGGCATTTTGCAACAAGCCGAGACGGGGAACCATTTTTGATCGGCATTACAAAGAACTGGCGGTAAGTATCGAGGTGTCATCCATATGCGCTTACCCGAAGCAGGTTTCCGACCCGGACCAGACAGCGGCAGCCCTGGCAGGTACTCTGAATCTGCGCAAGAGCGTGCGTGCACAAAAGCTTTCCTCAGACAGGGCATTCGTATGGGTCAAGCGTCAGGCAGATCCAAAAGACGTGTCAGCAGTGAAGAAATTAAAGCTTAGAGGAATCGGTTTTGTCCGGGAAAGCCGCCGGTTTTACCCGCTGAAGACTGTGGCAGGACAGGTTATCGGAATTTGTGGAACCGACGGAAAGGGTCTGGAGGGACTTGAATACTATTACGATTCTTCCTTGAGCGGCCGCGAAAGCAACTGGACCATCTTCAGGGATGCTCTGGGGCGTTCCTTTACAGTAGAGGCGGCTACAGGGAAGCGTAAGGATGGACATAACCTGATTTTGACCATCGACAAGAACATTCAGTACATTGCCGAGCAGGCACTGGCCAGGGGGGTTGAGGCGTTTTCAGCAAAGTCAGGTGTGGCAGTGGTGATGGTTCCCCGCACGGGAGCGATTCTGGCCATGGCCCATGTGCCTCAGTTTAACCCGAATGCCTTTGAAAAATACGAACCCTGGTTGTGGAGAAATCGCGCGATTACCGATACCTTTGAGCCGGGCTCCACATTCAAAGTTTTCCTGGCCGCAGCAGCCCTGGAGTCGGGGCTTTGCACGCCTTACACCCGCATCTATTGCGAGAAGGGAAACTACCGGGTCGGCAAGCTTGTGGTACATGATATTCATCCGCGGGGAACACTTTCCCTTCAGGACATTCTAAAATACTCCAGCAACATCGGCGCAGCAAAAATAGGTGAAAGAATCGGCAGTGCCTACTTTTACAGGAAACTAAGAGAATTCGGTTTTGGAGAGAAAACCGGCATCGACTGCCCTGGAGAGAGCGCCGGCAATTTGCTTCCTTTTAAGCGCTGGTCTCATATGGATGCCCTCGCCATTTGTTTTGGACAAGGTGTTTCTGTATCTGCACTGCAGATAGCAACTGCGCTCTCTGCCATAGCCAACGACGGTGTTCTCATGAAGCCCTACCTGGTGCAGGCAATGACAGACCGAAGCGGGCGGATAATAAAGAACTTTCGACCCTCAAGGGTGCGGAGGGTTATTTCATCAACAACAGCACGCCTCCTGACCCGTATGCTCGAGAGAGTCGTCGCTAAAGGAGGCACAGGCGTAAAGGCGGCACTGAGCGGCTATCGGGTAGCCGGAAAGACGGGCACGGCCCAGAAGGCAGATCCCGAAGGAAAGGGATATGCCAAAGACAGACATACGGCTTCGTTTATAGGTTTTGTGCCGGCAGGGAAGCCTGAAGTTGTCGTCGTTGTCGTGATAGACGAGCCTGAAAAAGACCGCTATGGCGGCGTAGTGGCTGCACCGGTTTTTCGGCAGATTGCGCGTGAGACGCTTCAGTATCTTAAAATACCTCCCGAGCTCAGAGTGCCTGAGGGGAAGTACTCCGCATCACTCGGTCCGCCTGAGCCGGAGTCGGGTGGCTGAGTAGGCAGTAGGAGCGATTCATGAATCGCCCCTACAGGGTGGATACCGGAGGGTAGCGACAAATCACATCACAATGGTGAACGATAAATGAAACTTGGCAGCCTTCTTCATTCTGTGAGCGTGAAACGCATAGCTGGTTCTGAAGATCGCGATATCAGCTCGATTCACTACTATTCAGCCGGCGTAACCCCCGGCAGCCTATTTGTAGCGATCCAGGGGCATCAATCCGATGGACACGATTACATAGAAGATGCGGTACAAAGAGGGGCCGTTGCTGTTGTGACTGAAAGAAAGTGGTCGGGTCCGCCGTCGGTTAGTGTGGTTGAGGTTGAAAATGCGAGGTTTGCCCTGGCTGCCCTTTCGTCTGCCTTTTACGGGGATCCATCTCGTGAGCTTGTTGTTGTCGGAATTACAGGTACCAATGGAAAAACAACAACAGCCTACCTGGTGGAGTCAATATTGAAAGCCGCCGATTGCAATGTAGGTGTCATCGGTACAATCAATTACAGATTTGCAGGTCGGACGTTTTCGAACCCGGTGACCACACCCGAGTCCCTCGACCTGATGCGCATCCTGCGACAGATGGCCGACACGGGGGTAACGCATGTTGTTGTGGAAGTCTCATCCCATGCACTGGCTCTTGATAGAGTAGCTTCATGTAAATTTGACATAGGCGTTTTTACAAATCTGTCGAGGGACCATCTCGACTATCATGGGGATATGGAAACTTACTGGCAATGCAAGAGGAAGCTGTGTCTTGACTGTCTTCAGTCCGGGTCAAAACGTGCAGTCGCCGCGGCGGTGATTAACTGTGACGATCTGAGGGGGAAGAAGCTTGCCTCGGAGGTCCCGGTAAGGTGTTTGAAAATTGGCTTCTCAGACGGCTGCCAGGTCCGTGCCAGAAACATCCGGACGGGGATTGAAGGCACATCGGGCTTGGTGCAATGCCCGGAAGGTGATTTTGAGTTCAACTCTTACCTGATAGGGCGCCACAATGTCTACAACATCCTGGCCGCCACGGGTGTTGCTAACGCACTTGGCCTGCCAGTCTCCGCCATAGCGCAAGGAATCAAGAACCTTAAAGGTGTGCCTGGCCGGCTCGAGCGCGTGTGTAATCGTGCCGGGTTTTCTGTCTTTGTTGATTATGCCCACACCCCCGATGCCCTGGAAAAAGTGCTGACGGCGGTGAAAGAACTTACATCTGGTCGCCTGATTACCATATTCGGCTGCGGCGGCGATCGGGATCGAGACAAACGCCCAATGATGGGCGCAGTTGCAGGCCGCCTGAGTGATTTTTGTATTCTAACCTCCGATAACCCGCGCAGCGAGCCCCCCGGGTCGATTCTGGCCGATATCATCCCGGGGATAGCCGGCGTTCGAAATCGCAGGTTTGAACCGCGAGAGTTAGTCAAAGGATTTGATGCTCCCGGCTATGCAGTTGAGGAGGACAGAAGGCGCGCCATTGCGTTGGGGATCAGGGCGGCGCGCGCCGGAGATAC
>QMMV01000096.1 GCA_003647435.1 Deltaproteobacteria bacterium
ACGATTGCCCATATCACTGTGTTGTTGGTGGCGTTGACCGCCCATAGAATGGGGTGTGAAGATAAGATTCGGTTTGTGAAATCCTTCGTTCCACATTTCTTAACTTGATGTCAAAGAGCAATAGGCTCCAAAAAATGATTTTTGGGAAGCCCTATCGGTGAAACAAGGAGGGAACATGCAAAACGCAAAACGCACGATCATAGCCACCCTCTCTGGAGTGCTCTGCGGATTTATCTGCTACGGACTGGCATCGAGCGGACCCGGGGAATTGGCCTGGCCTGTGTCGGTGCAGATTATCCTGAGCCGCACGCTTATCGGTTTTGCCATCGGGGTAAGCTGCTGGCGCATGCACCACTGGGCCATCCACGGCCTGGTAATGGGCGCGATTTTTAGTCTGCCGTTGGCCTTCAGCGGGCTCATGGCACCTGAGAGCCCCGAGTACAGTACATCAGCTATGTTCATCGGCACCATAGTCCTTGGGATGTCATACGGGCTTATTGTTGAGATCATCACCTCTCTGATCTTCAAGGCCAGGATACAGAGCTGAGGGAAAAAGAAACGCGGCGCGCCCTTCCATTTGGTACTAGGGTTGCGGTGTTCACATAAAGCGCACCTTGAATATACTGGGCAAAAAGGCTGAATCGCCAGTGGTATTGGCAAGAAAAAGTATTTCGTGAAAAAAGAAACATAGGGGGGCACGATGTCCAATAATATTTCCAAAGAAGAGATCCACCACGCAGTGGAAAAGGTAAGACATCCCGAGATCAACCGCACCCTGGTTGAACTGGGGATGATAAAGGACATACATATTGGTGAAGACGAAGTTATACTCACCATGGCCGTGCCTTTTCTGGAAATTCCAATCAGGGACTATCTTGTGCACAGAGTGCAGGAGGCGATAAGAAAGCTGGGTGTTGAGATTGAGGTGAAGCTGACGGAGATGAACCAAGAGGAACGGGATGCCTTCATGGCTATGGCGCGGGAGGGCTGGATATATTAAATGGGCAGTCACTATCCCGAATCAAAGGTAGAAGTTCATGGATGCATGGCAAGGCATTATGATGCCTTACTTACCATAGCGACCTTTGGCCAGTATGTTCCATTTATCAGGAAATCCATCGCATTGATGGACATTAGACCAGAGGATAGAATCCTTGATCTGGGAACAGGCACCGGCAGGAATGCCTGTTTGATGACGAGGCATCTTTCAAATAAAGGCAAAGTAATCGGCCTTGATATTTCTCAAGAGATGATTTCCCAGTTCAAGAAAAGATGCGTTCATTATCCCAATGCAAAGATCATCCATGCAAGGGTTGACCAATCTCTGCCTCTGAAACAAGACTTCGATAAGGTTTTTATCTCCTTTGTGCTCCACGGATTTCCACAGCAGGTGAGAGAACTAATTATTAAAAACGCCTTTGAGGTACTAAAGGGGAATGGCGAATTTTTTATCTTGGACTACAATGAATTCTCTTATAAGGAGATGCCGTTCTATTTAAAGCGTCTTTTTAAACTCATTGAGTGCCCTTATGCTTTTGATTTTATCGAAAGAGACTGGAAAGGAATATTGCGGCAACAGGGTTTTGATTATCTCAAGGAACATCACTTTTTCCAGGGCTACATTCGGCTTTTATCGGCAAAGCGGGTAACGGACATCTTGCCCATTAACAGAAACGCTCGATAATGCATGAGGTATGTGCCCTTCCAAACAACTCCAGCAACATATTTCAATTGATGCTTCTCTACTTTGTCCCCAGATAGATAGCCATATAGACCTGCCATTAGTCTGCATTTGTTACCTATCAGAAGATAAAGGAGCCGTCACCAAGCCGTTTTTACTGGATACTGGAGGATGGATTCATCGGGGGTGAGCATAACAAGACCATGGGTAATCGCCTGGCAGATTAGCATGCGGTCAAAGGGGTCCTTGTGGTAACTCGGAAGACGGTTCAGGTAAAGCGTGGCCTCTTCGTCCAGGGAAAGGGCGCTGATATGATGTTTTTCCCTTTGATCAGGGATGAACCTCTCCGGCGCGGCAGGGAGGGGCAGCCTGCCCAGAACATTCTTTATGGCTATCTCCCATATGGAAACAGCACTAAGATATGCCTCGTTTAGGGGATCAACAAACAGGGTTCGTGCATGATCCGAAAGTTCTGGGGCATCAGAGATAATCCAGAGAAATGTGCACGTATCGAGCAGAATCTTCATTCGGTCTCGCCCTTAAAGGCGTCTATGATATCCTGGGGCAAGGGTTCAAAAAATTCAGGGGGGATTCGAAATTCCCCTTTTGCGAGACCTACGGGCCGCAAAGTATCGACCTGGGCTGGGATAGGGCGAATTTCAGCAATGGGCACATTCCTTTTGCAAAGGATAATGGTTTCCCCTTTGGCAAGGCGTTTAAGATACCCGGAAAGATGGGTCTTCGCTTCATGTATGTTAACTCGAATCATGATCCAATACTAGCCTAGAAAGTGAACTAAGTCAAATCCTTTTTATTGGGATTTCGGTTCCTCCTTCTTTGAAGCGAACAGGAGGAATGGCGACCTGAAGCAGGAGCACGGAAAAAAATTGAACGTTCTCCATGAGCGTTGAGGTTCTTCCGGGCCCTTATCATAGATGTCCCCAGAAACCGAGAACGACAGCTCGAGGCAATCGCGGTTATTTACCATCCGTCTTGATCAATCGAGGCTATGGAGGGCACCTGCGTGTGGTGTGAATTAGGAAAAGGCTTTGGATGTGCACGATACGGTCATCAATAAGCACGGCATCAAGACGATCTACACCCGGGACACCGACTTTCATCGCTTCTCTCCTTTCTGGAGCCGGTGGACCCCGTTTCCTGATGGCAAACCTGCCCTATAATGGGAAAATCCTGAACGATGAAGCACGGACACCAAGCGGGCTGATCTCGTAGCCGAGCAGGCAACACTGATGCTTGTCTACCTTGAGCCCTGATAGCTGAAGTTCTCCCTTTCTACCGATTCCGGATCAACACCGTATGCCTCCAGTTCCTTCAGCGTGGATTCCTGCATCCTGGGCGGGCCGCACACATAGAATGAGGTGCGTGGGAAATCGAGATGCTTTTCAAGCACCTCCCTCGTCACATACCCTGGCACATAAAGGACGTTGGGATATTCAGCCTGAAAATACTTTTCAACGTCTTTTTCTCGACTTATCGTGTGCACAACTGAAAGCTTCAGCTCCTTTGTCATTTCCTTGAGCTCATCGGTGGCAAACACGTCCTCGATTGTCTTGTTGGCCCAGAAAAGCGTCATCCGGTTTTTCGCACGGATATTGCTGAAATAGCGCAACACGCTCAGAAATGGGGTTATGCCGACGCCCCCGGCGATCATCGCGATCTCCTGCCTCTTTTCAATATCCCTGCAAAAGACCCCAAAGGGGCCTTCCACCCTCACCGGTGTACCCAGTTTCAGCTCCGGTATCGAGGAGGTAAACACGCCCGCCTTTTTAATGGTGAACCGCAGGATCTCATCTTCCGGGGCACACGATATCGTAAAAGGATGGGGCTCGCTCCACTCATCATCTAGTAACACCCTAATAGAAGCCCACTGGCCAGCCCTTCTGTTTGCTAGCCGTTCATCATACCCCTCCAGATAGAGCGAGGTTGTGTCGTGGTTTTCCGGTTCTATTTTTAGGATCTTCCAGGTCTTCTCAGAACCCTTACTGCCCATGTTACTCATGCTCATCCTCCGGAACTAGATGACAAATGAATATGCCATACTGTCCGTACTCTTCACCCCCGCTTCAACCCTCTACATCCATGGCCCTGGCCGGTCAGGCCGGACAGGCAAGTAGTGTTTCTAGGCACGTGCTATAGGCCCTGCGTTTAAACGTGGGGAGCTCCCCTTCAGAAGAAAACCTAGCCCGCGTAGGTGACGTTGAAGCCCTCGGACTTGAGCTCATTCGCTATGGATTCAATATCATCTGCCCGAACTCGCAGGGCAATGAGCCAATCCGTTTCGTCATCTGAGGGTGGAAGCGTCATCATGCTCAACAGGAGTGCCTTGTTCTTATCGAGGATGTCGAGGATTCCCCTGAGATACCCGAACTCCTTGGAAGGGCTCCTTATATCGATTCGCACACCCTGGTGTTCCTTCACACCCAGCACCCTGGTCATCATCCTCACGATGTCCGATTCGGTTACCATGCCGACAAGCCTCCCATCATCCATCACGGGAAAGGCGCCGAAGCCCTTTTCCTGCCCTAATTCCAGGGCCTCTTCAACCAGCATACCAGAAGGGATGGTAGATGGGTTCTTCACCATGATCTCCTTGACCGTCATCTTGGAGAGCAGATAATGCATCTCCCATATGTTTAGAGATGTTGCCGGCGATGGCGCCGCCTCTAAGAGCATATGTCTGGTCACCAGGCCCACTAGTTTATCCTTCTTCATCACCGGAAGCCTCCGGATCCTGTGGGCGTCCATGATCTTCTTTGCATCGGTAACCAGCGTATCCTCGGTAACGGTAACGACATTAGTTCTCATTATATCTCTTACCTTCATGTTGCCCTCCTTTCTGAAGCTGAATCCTTGCTCAATCGCTGGTGCTCCTTGTACATACACTTATCCATGACAACCAGCAGCCCCGCATCCCTCGCCCTTGCTGCGGCTGTCTCGTTTATGACCCCTTCCTGCATCCACACTACCTTGGCCCCAATCTTGATTGCCTCATCAACAACAGGCATCACTTCTTCCGATCTTCGGAATATGTCCACTATATCCACTGATTGCGGCAGCGACTGAAGATCGGGATAGCTTGGCCTACCCAATATCTCATGGGCATCCGGGTTGACCGGTATAATCTCGTAGTCGTGTTGCGCCAGATAGGCGGCTACCTTGTGGCTCGGTCGGTTCGGATCAGGCGACAGGCCAACTATAGCCACGATATGGTATTCTTTCAGAATCTTTGGTTCCAGCATAATAAATTCCAGTTATACTGCGGCTAACTTCTTCTTCAACCTAGAGAGCTGCTTTTAATGCAAATTTTCCTCATCTCTGCTTACAGTAAGAGGTTAAAGCTTAATCATCTTGACAAAGATGATGCAAACAACAAATTCATCGAAAAAAAAGGGCCATGCTCAACAGTTCCCTATCGCTCGGTGGGGAAACTCCCCCTTATTTTATCGTATCAATAAATTTATACCCTTCCCTGTCATGACTTATTTGCTGAAAATGCCGGGTTTTATCAGGCGGACCGGATCGAGCACTCGGCTTAGTTCCCTTTCCGGTAGCAATTTGTGCTCAAGTGATATCTGACGAATAGTCTTACCAGTAGTAAAGGCCTCTTTGGCAATATTTGCAGCGGCGTCGTAGCCAATGATCGGTGTAAGGGCGGTAGAAAGTGCCAAGCTCCCTTCGATAAGGGAGCCTGTGCGTTCTTCATTAGCTTCTATTCCGCTAACGCAACGGTCTACCAGGTTGCGCGAGCTATTAGTTAGCAGCCGAATTGATTCCAGGAGATGATCCGCCATCACTGGCATCATAGTGTTGAGCTCAAAATTGCCATGTTGACCTCCTATATTGATGGCTATATCGTGGCCCATAATTGTAGCACATACCATCATTACACTCTCCAGGATGATAGGATTCACTTTACCAGGCATAATAGAGCTTCCTGGCTGAAGGATCGGCGAGATAATTTCCCCGAGCCCGCCCCTAGCCCGAGTTTCCTAGTTAGCAAAACATATTCCTATTTTGGTTGATGTTTCAATATGTTATATGATGCGTAATCTTACCCTAAAATACCATTTTCTTCTTTCTTGAGCATCAAAATCGACATCAATTGTTGTTGAACTTCGGAGATTTTAGTTAATACGGCCTCCTTTCGTTCTGTCTTCTGAAGACGCTTGCGGGGATAGATATTTACAACTTCCCTTATAGCATCCAATTCCGACAAAACCCGCTTCATTGATAAACGAAGTCCTGCTTTCCTTATCCGCCGGAACATCAAAGCCCTTATCAGAAGAGCAATAGTGCAATAAAGTCCATGAACTTTAATTTTTGAATCTGTCCAGTGATACATTGGCCACCAACTCCCTGTATTTCGATCCTTCATTTCTTTAAATACACCTTCAATGATAAATTGGCTGCGATACGCTGTTATGATTTTTTCATTGTCCCAATCCTCTCTGCTGGTAATTATAATATTTTTACCAAGATAGGTATTCGATAGTTCGTGAACAGCATCGGTATCTATCGTATACTCCAGGCGAGGAATGTCATCAGGGACTTGAGTTACAGTCACGGCAATAATCCGCTTCAGATGCTGTCGGCCAAGAATACCTTTGCATTGTTTTTCTACAGATTCTAAAGTCGGCCTCTTACCACGTGTAATCACACCGTTAGCACGATCTTCCAGTTTTTGTCTAAGAAACGACAGCTTTTCAATAGCCTTGCTTATGTCATTCTGTAAGGTAAGCCACTGCGCATTAAAAAGATTTTGGCTATAAGATACTACAAGAATCCTTTCCTTACCATAGACCTCCTTTTTGACTCGAAAGGCCTTAGTGCCTTCCAGCTCAATCCCGCCTTCGGCAGGACAGGCTTTAAATATAGGATCATTGTTTGGTACCTGTGCCAAATCTTTGTGCTCATCAAGTTTCACCGATCCCACAAAATTTAGTTTTAGAGAATCAATCAAGCCAAAGTTTTCTTTAGAATTATTCCCTTTGTCAAAGATGAGAGTTGTCTGGGGTACAGCGCAATTCTCCCCGGAAAGCTCATTAAGGAACCCATGGAATTTCTTCAACATCAACGGAAACTGCTTGGCGTCATTACGATTTCCCTCATAAATATCGTAGAACAACGGGACATGGCTGTCTTCACTACAGAAAAGAGCATAGCTAATCTGCCTCAGATTATTACGTCCTTGTTTATTCTTTCCACGCTTTGCTATCTCACAACGAATATTAAATGTGTCAATAAAGGTATAAAAGTTTGTGCCATCGTAAGATACAGAAGATAAGTCTATCTTTTCCCGCTTTGCCACACCTTTTAGAATATTTTCCCAAATGGATGAGGCAGCATCGCTACTAATTTTATCCATATGATCCCAGAAACGTTGCGATGCAAGCGCTGTCTTCGAGGCATAAGGAAAATGTCGTAGTAGGGCCGTCTGTGAAAACCACTCCCACATTGATCGCTTGCTGTTCGGGAGAATCGCTCTATTAATGGCGGCAATGGCCAGATATTCTCCTATACTCAATCCCTGATCACGTTTAGGGCATAGTTTGTCAGTCTCCTCTATCACATTGGCTAAGCAACACTCCTTCCGTAACGCAATTGGCAACCCCCACTGGAAAATCTCAGCATATAGTGGGGACGGTCCACC